>JBFKIN010000031.1:0-14695 GCA_041632255.1 Oceanococcus sp.
CAGGAGCCCATGCCCGGTGGCACACCGAGTTCGGCCTTGCGCGGGCTGAGGTTCTGCTCCTCGATCACCTCGACGGCAAAGCCGGCCTCGCGCATGTGATCCACCCACAGGCCGCAACAGCCGCAGGTGGGGCTCTTGTAGACCGTGACCAACGGTGGACTGTCACTGTCCTGTGCGGCCGTACCGGCGGGATTGCCCGCGCCGCAGGCGCTCAGCAACGGGGCCAGCAGGGCCAGGCAGAGGAATACATGTGCTTTCAAGGGTTCTCTCCAGAAGTTGCGGGGGCCGATGGATGGCGGGATGCGGCCGGACCTAACAATGCGGGCTGCCGCATCAGTGCGCATGATCATGCCCGTGATCCGCATGGTGGCCTGGTGACGGCTTCGGCGCCGGGGAAGGGGTGGCCACGCGCGGCTGGCCGCGGCTGTGAGCGTGCCCATCATGATCGACAGGTTCCTGCCCTGCCAGTTCCAGCAGGCCGAGATAGCCCGAGGCAGCGCGGCTGCGCGGGTCGCGCAGGAAAGCCACCAGGGCCCACAGCTCCCGCTCATCGTGGCTGGGCCCGAAGGCTGGCATGGCGGTCATACGCACCCCGTCGCGGATCACCAGGAAGGCCTCGCTGGCACTACGCCGGGCGAGCAGCTCGCGCAATCGGGGCGGCGGCGGGTTCATCCCCTGGGCCTGCACGCTTACCGGCTCACCGGGCGGGGTGTGACACAGGCTGCACATGCTGGCGAAATTGGCGGCGCCGCGCCGGATCAGGGCCTCCTGGTCCAGATCAGCGGGCGGCTGAATAGCGCCGGCCGCCCGCGCGAGGCTGCGTTCATAGGCGCCGTGGATCAGCTTCCGCAACAGGGGTGGCTCCGTTGCCGTGGCGGCAACGGGAACCCGGCCGGAGTGGATCACGATGGCCACGGCCAGCGCGAGCAGAATGCCTGCGCTGGCCAGACCCATCAGAAAGTGCTTCAACTTGAATATCTCCCGGGGCTGCCGGCGTCAGAACCAGAAGCGCAGGCCGGTGACCAGGGCCAGCGTGTCGCTGTCCTCGCCGTCTGCGGCCAGCAGATCGGCGGTCTCGCCGAAGGCCCGCTCGTAATTGAGCCCGACATAGGGTGCCAGCTCGCGGCGGATTTCGTAGCGCAGTCGCAGGCCCGCCTCCGCTGCTGACAGCCCTCGGCCTGTGCCCCGCTCAGGCTCGCTGCGACGCCAGGCTTCCAGCTCCAGCACGGGTTGCAGGATCAGGCGGTTGCTCAGCAGCAGTTCGTATTCCAGTTCCAGCCGGGCGCCGAACTGGCGGCCGGAGCCGGCGTACAGGGTGAACTGGGTCTCGAACCAGTAGGGGGCCAGACCCTGCAGCCCGATGGCGGCAAGCCGGCGCGAAGGTCCCGGCTCGATATCCTGGCGCAGACCGAGGATGAGATCCCACCAGCGGGCGATGGCGCGACCGTAGAGCAGGTGGGCCTCGGCCGCGGCATATTCACCGGCCGCCCGCGCCCCTTCGCTGCGCCACCACAGACGGTTGTAGTCGTAGCCCAGCCAGCCGCCAAGTTCCCAGCTCAGCGTGGCGCCTTCCTCGGCATCCTGCCACTCCAGCTGATCGACCAGCAGATAGGCAAGCAGCGGCGTGCGCATGTGATGCTTCATGTCCATGCTGCCCAGATCGGGAAAAGCCGCTTCCCGCTGCGCCGGGGTCGGTGGAGGCAGCGTCGGCTCCGCGCCCGCAGGCCCGTTGGCATCGGCGTGGTTTCGGTGCCCGGCGTGGTCCTTCAGCGCGGTTTCGCTTGGAGGCCTGCCCCGGTCGTGCCCGCCATGCTGCGCCGTCTGGGCCAGTGCGCTGGCGCCGGCCAGCAGGCCGGCCAGGGCCAGGACGATTCGCTTGCCGGAATTACACATCGATCCGCACCTCCCGGAACATGCCGGCCTCCATGTGGAACAGCAGGTGACAGTGGTAGGCCCAGCGGCCCAGCGCGTCCGCGCTGACCCGGTAACTGCGCCGGGTGCCCGGCGGCATGTTCACCGTGTGCTTGCGGACGCCGAAGCTGCCGTCGGCGTGCTCCAGGTCGCTCCACACCCCATGCAGGTGGATGGGGTGCTCCATCATGGTGTCGTTGACCAGCGTGATTCGCAGTCGCTCGCCGTATTTCAGGCGCAGCGGCTCGGCGTCGGCGAAACGGATGCCGTCGAAGGACCAGATGTAACGCTCCATGTGGCCGGTCAGGTGCAGCTCGATGTCGCGGCCGGGCTCGCGGCCGTCCGGGTCCGGGAAGGCGCTGACCAGATCGGCGTAGGTCAGCACCCGGCGGCCATTGTTGCGCAGGCCGACGCCGGGATCGTCCAGCCTGTGGCTGGGGTGCATGGTCTGCATGTCCACGCCGGGGTTGCCGCGCTCGGACGCGGGGTGGGCGAGCATCGCGGCCATGCCATGACCGCCGTGCCCCATGTGACTGCCCTGCGGCATTTCGCAATGGCCCATGGCGGCATGCTCCGCTGTGCAGCCATTCATGCCGTCATGGGACATGCCGCCCGGGTGCTGGCCATGAGACATTCGGCCGTGCGCGCCATGACCCATGTCGGCCATGGTCAGCAGCGGGCGCGGATCCAGCGGCGGCACGGCCGCGGCGAGGCCGGCACGCGGTGAGAGGGTGGCGCGGGCATAGCCCGTGCGGTCGGCCGACTGGGCGAAGATGGTGTAGGGCTCGTCCTGGTCCGGTTCGACGATCACGTCATAGGTCTCTGCCACGCCGATGCGGAACTCGTCCACGCTCACCGGGTGCACGTTCTGGCCATCGGCCGCGACCACCGTCATTTTCAGGCCGGGAATGCGCACATCGAAAAAGCTCATCGCGGCCGCATTGATGAAGCGCAGGCGAAGCTTCTCGCCGCGCCGGAACAGGCCCGTCCAGTTGCCGGCCGGGGTGCGGCCATTGACGAGGTAGGTGTAGGTGTAGGCCGAGACATCGGCCAGATCCGTGGCCATCATGCGCATGCGTCCCCACATCGCGCGCTCCTCCAGGGTGGCGCCCAGGCCCTGGCGGCGGCTGTCACGAAGGAAATCGCCCACGGTGCGCTGATTGAAGTTGTAGTAATCCGACATCTTCTTCAGGGTGGCGAAGACATGATGCGGATCCTCGTCGCTCCAGTCCGACAGTACGATGACGTGTTCGCGCCCGGCGTGGATGGGCTCGGGTTCGCGCGGGCTGATAACGATGGCACCATACAGGCCGGTCTGTTCCTGGAAGCCGGAGTGGCTGTGGTACCAGTAGGTGCCGCTCTGTACCGCGCGGAAGCGGTAGGTGAAGGTCTCACCCGGGGCGATGCCGCGGAAGGAGAGCCCGGGCACGCCATCCATGTTGGCCGGCAGCAGGATGCCGTGCCAGTGGATGGAGCTGATCTCGCGCAGGGTGTTGCGCACCCGCAGCGTGATCTCGTCGCCCTCGCGCCAGTGCAGCGTGGGGGCCGGCAGCGAGCCGTTGATGGTGGTGGCCCGGCGGGCCTTGCCGGTGAAATTGACCGGGGTCTCCCCGATCGTCAGATCGAAGTCGCGGCCGGAAAGCACCGTGGGTGCACCGGCATCGGTCCGGGCGGCCGTGGGCCACAGGCCCAGGGCCGCGGCGCCGCCACCGAGGGCCAGGCCCTGGACGAAACGCCTTCGCGATTGATTGCCGTACTCGAACATCTGCAGTTCTCCAATGCGAAGCAAGGCCGGCGTCCCGGACACCGGTTCCCGATGGATCAAATTTGCCGGTGGGCAGGTGCGCTGAGCAGGCGCAGACGGTGGCCCAGCTGCCGTCAAGTCCCTGGCAGCGGCAGGTCCGTGCCGGGGCGGCTGTGTGGGCCGAGCACGACCAGCCTCCGGGGCAGGGTGGCGTGTGCCAGAAGCAGACAGGCGCCGATATGGCCTTCATCGTGCGCGGCACATCGGATAGCCGATGGCGGGACTGTCTGGCCATGGCAGGGCCACGTCTGGCCTTGGTCCGCAGCCGAAGCGACAGCGGGGGGCTGCACAGCGTAGCTGCCTGTTTCAGGGTCTGCCAGATCAGGATCGACACCTCCAGCACAGGGATGGCGGCGCTTATGGGCGGGTGAACCATCTCATCGTCGTGCCAGTGTAAACCCTGGACCACGGTTCAGGAGTGAGCTCAGGGTGCCAGGCAAGACGCATGTGCAGACTGGCGAGCGTGAGGAGTCTCATGAGATTCTGTTGGTCCAGGGCCATTCTGACAAGCACGATGCCGGGTGCCGAACACACGCGTGAACCGTACTACCTGACGCTGGGATACATCGCGCCATTGCTGGAGGCCGTGCGATCCCACGGCAGGCCTCTGGACGTCCTGCTGGACCTGCTCGGTCTGAGTCAGGGTGATCTGAAACGCAGCGACCTGAGGCTGTCCGACCGCCTGGTGACCCAGGCCTTTTTGCTGGCCGAGGACATCTGCCAGGACCCGAATATCGGTTTGCATGCCGGCCAATGCATGAACTTGTCCAATATCGGAATACTCGGCCATCTCCTGATGACCTGTACCGAAATGAGCCAGGTCATGGCGCTGCATACGCGCTACCAGACACTGTTCGGCAACGGAGCGCTGTCTGATTACCAGCTGGCCAGCGGCCAGGTCATGCTCAGTTGGCGTCGCATAGACGGCGCGCCACCGTTCTGCCGCCACGACTACGAATTCAACCTCGCCGGTTGGGCCAGCCTGATCCGGAATCTTGCCGGACAAAAGCTCGGGCCCGACCTGATCGAATTTCCCGTCCCTGCTCCGCCGAGTGCCGAGGAGCAGCAGAATTTCTTTGCCTGTGAGGTGACATACGGTCAAAGCGACTGCATGCGCGTGTACTTCGACCGCAAACTGCTTGAGCATGCATTGTTCGCCAGGGATGCGACACTTCAAAAAGCCCTGGAAGAGGCCGCCCGCAAACGCCTGCGGGACCTGCAGGGAGAAACTGGCGAGGATATGGATTCGGTGCCGGCACGCACGCGGCAGTTTGTGCGTCAGGCGCTGATGCACGGCCCACCGCCCATCAAACAGGCGGCCACAGCCCTGGGCTTATCCGTGCGTTCGTTGCAGCGGCAGCTCGATGCCGAGGGCACCAGCTACAAGGTGCTGGTCGATGATGTCAGGCACAAGCTCGCCGAGCGATACATCACCCAAGCCGATCTTTCCATGATTGACGTGGCGCTGATGCTCGGATTTTCCAATCAGAGCAGCTTTCAGCGCGCCTTCAAGCGCTGGACGACGCAAACTCCAGGCGAGTTTCGCCAGCTGAACGGCATTTAGCGCTGACCCCGCGATTCGGACGCGCGTCGCCGCCGGGCAGTACGCAACGCCAGCGCCGCTGTGACCAGGAACAAAGCGGACCAGGAGATCAGGCCGCCCTTGGCCTGCTCTCCTGCGCGCAGCCCGGCCTGCGTGCGCGAAGCCGCGTCGCTCACATCAAGCACGTGACCGTGATTCGCCGTCAGGTCCGTGAACGCGCGCACGCGGCCGTCCGGCAAGCGCACTTCCACATCGACGCTGGTGCCGGAGGCCAGGCCATAATGCGCTAGCGTGTCGTGCCCTGATTTGTAACCATCATTTGTCACGTAGTCCCGTCGTCCCAGATAGCGTCGACCGTCGGTCCCGTCGTTCGTCCAGGCATCGATTCTCGCGCCAATCAGTTGGCGCTCCGGTAGCCCGGCCAGCCGGATGGAGACCCAATTGTTGGTCTCGCCGCCAAGTCCGCCACGATTTCTGAACACCTTCGTCAGGAAACGGTCGACCTCCTCGGTCGCCAGTGCGGCGTTCAGGCCTGCATTCGAGGGCTGGGCGCCGAGCACCACATCCAGCCGGCCGTCGCCGTCGAGATCCGCCACTTCGGCCGCGGTGGAATTGGTCGACATCCCGGAGACTTCCGTGGTCTGCGCGCTGAAGCTGCCATCGCAATTGTTCAGCACCAGCGTATTACGCAACGCTCCCGCGCCGTATCCCGGATCGTCGCCGTTCTTGCCGTCCGGTTTCGGCCGGCTGACTCCGGCGTTCTCTTTGCGATCGCCGAGAATGAAGTCCAGACAGCCATCGTTGTTGAAGTCCCCTGGGCTTATCGTGCCGGGGCGCTGGGCCTGGTCGCGCTCCTTCATGAAGGCCGCATCGTAGAAGGCACCCATCTGGGGCCAGCGCCAGTTCAGCATTCCTCGCCCGTCAATCACCGGGCCCACCGAGGGCGAGGCGTCACTGAAGTTGAAGTCACCGTCGTTGCGCCAGTACTTGCCGGCGATTTCATTCTTGACGCAGGGCGGGTCGGCCTGTTCGCGGCCAATCGTGATCAGGTCCAGGCGTCCCACATTGCGGAAATCCGCAGCGAAGATGAAGGCGTGGCTGAGCGCGTTCTGGGCCAGGTTCCAGGACTGCGTCTGCTGGTCATACTCGCATTGTCCGGAACTGGTGAGGCCATCGGGAATGTCTTCCGGCGCGGCCGTCTGCTCCGGCGGTATCGGGGCGAAGCGGGTCGCCTCGCCGAGTCCCGTGATGTTGCGCCAGGCATAGATACCGAACTTGAGCTCCAGGCTGGTGCAAATCGGCGGGAAGGGCAGTCCGGTCTGATTGGAGGGACTGGTGAAAGGATCGTTGTGGTAACCCTGAATCAGGTCCTGCCGCCCATCCGAGTCCAGATCCCGCAGCATGATGGCCGGGCCGCCGCGGTCGCGGGCGGCATCGCACTGATACTGACCACCGAAGTCCGGTACCGCGTCCGTGCCGCCGATATCTTCGAAGCGCCCATCCTCGAAGTGCTCGCCGCCTGGCCGGTACACGTACAGGCGATGGTGCGGAAAACCGCCGAACAGCGGTTGACCGATGATGTCCGCGCCCACCGCGATGTCCAGCCAGCCGTCGCCATTGACATCCGCGAAGGACGAGCCGCGGCTGTAGGCGCCGAGGTTGGCGACGCCCATCTGCACGCCACGGTCGACGAAGCGGTCGAATCGACCCTGGCTCAGCAGCAGGCTGTTGCCCATGTTGGGCACCGGGGCACGCTGCGTGAAATTGAAGGTTTCCAGGTTGCGGGTGATGTAGATGTCCTTGAAGCCGTCATCATTGAAATCCGCGAAATTGGCGATGCCCGCGCCGCCGGGCGGGGCATCGTAGGTCCAGCCGGAGTCGACGACATCGAAGGGGTGCTCGGTGAACGTCCAGCAGCCCTCGTTCAAAAACATGCGCATCTGGCCGTCGTTGTACAGCACGAAGATGTCCATCGCGCCGTCTTTGTCCAGATCGACCAGGTTGACGCTGGCCTGGTCCTTCTCGATGTCGGTGACACCCGGGATGGATATCCGCTGGAGCACTGTCTGTTCACCCCCACGGGCCGCATCGCGCTCGGCATCGCCCAGCGGATAGCCCTCGGCCGGTGCAGGAAGCGAGTCGCAGCCGGCGATGGCAGGCTGGGCCAGAAGGGCCAGCAGGGCTGCGGCGGCCATCATCCCGCAGCGCCGGAAGTGGCGCGGGGTCGACCCAGGGGGCGCCATGCCCCCGGCGCGAAAAGCGCTTCGGGTCCGAGGTTCGTTACTCATCGAAATTGATGCGCAGGCAGGGGTTCTCTCCAGCATTGTCTCCTCCACAGTCGTGCATGCCCGCGATCAAGGCGCTGAGCTTGCTCTGAATCGGCGCATAGCGGACATCACAGACGTTCTCGCCTTCGGCGTTCTGGTAGCAGCGACTCTCGATCTGGTGCGGGTCTTCCTGCAGGTCGTAGAGCTCCCGCTCCCCGTTGTTGTATTCCACATAGGTGTAGCGATTGGTGCGCACGCCCTGGGCGATCGGGCCTCTCTGCTCGATGATGATGGCGCGGTCCCTCTGCAGGCCCGGGTGGCGCACCACGTCCAGGATTGACTGGCCGTCCTGAGGTACCAGCGGCGTGGCGCCCGCGATATCGGCGATCGTGGCAGCGATATCCACATTGCCGATCAGCTCGGGGCGGATTTCTCCGGCCGGAAAGTCGGGGCCACGGGCGAACAGGCGCAGATGAATCGAAGGCTCGTAGAAGTCCTTCTTGTTCTTCGGCAATCGATGCTCGCCGAGGTAAAAGCCGTTATCCGAAGTAAAGATGATGTTCGTGTTGTGCAGTTGGCCAGTGCTCTCCAGCGTTTCAATCACCCCTTCGATGAGGTCGTAGACGGCCAGCAAGGATCGCAGGCGGGCGCGATACAGCGCCGTGATCTCGGGAATGCCCACCGGGTCGTCCGCATCGTTCGAAAGGGGGGGCAAGGCCCGAATATGGGACGGCTTGTCGGAGAGGTCTTCCTCGTTGAAGGATGGCGGGCGTGGCAGGGGTTCGTCGGCGAAAGCGCCCTGATACCTGTCCGGGGCCCGCGGATGGCCAACCGAATTGAGGTCCAGGTTGGATTGCGCATCGTTCTGGTTGCGCCACTGCCAGGGCGCCTGAAATTCCGTATGTGGGGCGGCTGGCATGATTTCCAGGAAGAATGGTTCGGTGGCGCCAGCACGTTCCCGGATGAACGCCTTGGCCCGATCGGCCAGAACATCCGTCTGGTATTCGCCGGCAAAGTAGGGCACGGGCACCCCGTTGTCATTGAGCATGAACTCGGTGTAGCGATAAGCCCAGGGATCCGCCAGTCCCTGCCAATCGTCCCAGCCCGGCGGCACTTCCAGACCGGTCGTGCCCAGGTCTTCCCAGATCCGGCCGTAACCGTTGAGGTATTTGCCGATGTGCCCGGTGTAGTACCCCGCTTCCTGCAACCAGACCGGCAATGCGGTCTCGGCCTGGAGCATGACGTAGCCGCCATGGGGCGGGACATTCGCGATCACGCCGCTATTGCGGCCGTACTGGCCGGTCAGCATCGTGGCCCGCGATGGACAGCACAGCGCCGTGCTGATGATGAAGTTGGGGAAGGTCGTGCCGTGCTCTCCGCCAACGAGTTCGCGGGCTCGGCCCAGCAAGTCCATTTCGGACAGTCGCTCGTCGTCGGAGACGATGAGTATGACGTTGTTGCGTGGCGTCTCCTCGGCGGCACCCAGTGCCCTTTGATCGGTCCCGACTCGTCCGCCCTGGCCGGAACATCCTGCAATGGCCAATGCCGAGGCAATCATCCAGGGCAGCGCGTGACGTGATGGCCTGGCGTTGGCCAACTCTCTGGTCATCTTGTCTCCTCCAAGCCCGAATCAGGCGTTCGCAGTCAGACCCTAGCGTGATTCTCGTCGCCTGGATTCACTTCTCACGCCAGGCATTCACCCTGGGCGCCAGTTTGTTCTGTGCCTCTTTTGGCGCGGATCTTCCGGATTCGCAAGCGATGCCCGATCTTTGATCGCAGCAGTCGGGTCGAGCGCCAGCGATCACAGAGCGTCTGACCGCAGCCACCGCCGGACAGTCTGGGGCGGCGATTTCATTCCGAGTGTGCTGTAAACACGGCTTACGGCTGCAAAATGTTTCATGGGCCGGGCAGGCCCACTCTGGAGGCAGTCACGAGATGCAGAGCGAGCCGGAGTCGACGGGCTCGACCGCAGCATTCGCGTTGCATCGTTCGGAACAGCTCCCGGGATGAAGGAGACAACTGGGCGACCGGTCGCAAGGTGCCCGAACCACACTGCGGTCCTTTTCGCCCGAAAACGCCCGGCAGGCCGTCCGTCCGGCGATGCGGCGGGCCCAAAATTAAAAAGGGCGTCGGTGATATCACCGACGCCCTCCATCATTCAGCGTGTTCCTTGCGGGCCTGCCGCGCAGGCGCGCCGAACCGTCGAGCGGCTAGCCGCGCCGACGCCACCCCAGAGGCAGCAGTATCACGAGCAGCAGCCAGCCCAGCGCGCCACCGCGGAGGGCGCTGAGTCCGCCACGCTCCTCCAGTGCGGCGATCACGGTGTGCTCGGCCAGATTGGTGCTCTTGCGGCCCTGGCTGTCGGTCACCGTGAGGTAGGCCCGGTAGGTGCCCGGATTCAGATAGCTGTGGCTCACCGTGGCGATGCCCTGGCTGTTGAAGGGGCGGTCCTCGATGAACTCGCCGTCACCGAAGTCCAGCGAGAACGTAGCCAGCTGGGCGCCTTCGCTCGCCTGGCCGGTGACGGTGAAGGCCACCGTCAGCGGAGCCGGGCCTTCGCCCGTGGAGCCCTGCAGGCTGGCCAGCACGGTCGCGCTCTTGCCGCAGTTTTCCGAACCGCGCACGAGATAGTCAGCCGGCCCGGCCGTATCCTGGCTCGGCACGCTCTGATAGATCACGCGGGAGCGCGCGTCAAAGCCGGCAAGCACCTCGCCGGTGGCCTTGCCGAACAGTGACTTGGGCACCACGTAGACGATGTTGCCGCTCGCGTCGTAGGTGCTGCGCTCGTCCAGCGTGCCTTCCTCGGTGAAGGTGAGCGCGCCGTTGGTGACATCGACGTAGCTGCCGTAGACGAAGCGTGGGGTGCCCTGGGACACATCCATGGCGATGTAGAGGTCGTTCACCAGCGGGAACAGCAGCGGGTAGAACGCTGTCGGCAGCGGTTCGCCGGCGGTGAATCCCGCCACCTTGCTGGTGATCACGAAATGATCGGGGAATGACGGCGGCTCGGCCACCGAGATGGAGATCAGATCGACATCGTCCAGCGGCGCATCGCTGTCACCGGCGGCATCCACGGCAATGGTCTCGCCAGGCAGCGAGCAGGTGTCCACCGGCGTCACTTCCTCGATCGGCAGGTTGATCACGTTGCTGTCGGGCGCGGTGCCCACGCTGTTTTCCGCCACGATCTTGTAGTAGTACTCCGCCACGTTGACGTCCGCTGTGGCATCGACGAATCGGGTCTTCGGGCCGGCATTGCCGACGAACTCGAAGGGTCCGGTCGCCGAGGTGGCGCGGTAGACCGCGTAGTTGGAGATCGGTGAGCCGCCGTTGTCAGGCGCGTTCCAGGCCACCAGGGTCTGATTCAGCGTACGCTGGCTCTTCTCCCTCACCGCGCAGGCCGCAGCCGGTGCGGCCAGGGCGGTGCTGAAGCGGCTGCCAGCCAGGTTGTCGAACTCGGCGTACAGGGTCCGCCCGCCGACCTGCCGGGCGATGGTGCCCTTGGCGGCGAAGCTGTTGGCTGCCGGGTCGGCCACGCAGCTGCCGATGCAGCCGTCAGCATAGGCGAACATCGGGCGGCCGAAGTTGTCGAGTTCCAGGTCGTTGAAGTCGAGCAGATTGCGGTTGGTGCCGCTGGGGCCGACGCCGCCATGGCCCTGCACGTAATCATTCGGGCTGACGTTGACCAGATCCCAGGTTTCTCCGCCGTCATAGGTGGTGGCGACGTAGGGATACCAGACGCCCTTGAACGCCAGATCCGCATCCGGGCCCACCGTGGTGGTGCCGAGGAAGGCACAGGCCGCGCGGTCCGGGTCGCCGGCCACCATGGCCGGGAAGCGGGTCGAGACCAGACCGGCCGCGGCGCCGATGTCCTGGTCGTTCTCCCAGGTCAGCCCCTTGTCGTGGGACACCGCGACATGGGCGGTGCCGTCCGCGTTCTGATAGCACATGTAGACCGTGCCGTCGCTGGCGATGCCGACCGAGGGGTCGTCAGCGCCGCCGCCTACGCTCTGCGGGATAGGACGCACGTCATAGGTCACGCCGGCGTCTTCGCTGACGAAGGCGACGACCTTCTCCGAGGAGCCGTCGAGGCCGGTGGCGATGACGCACTGCGAGCTGTCAGGCACATAAAGCGTGCCGTCCGGGGCCACCTTGGGATGGCCATGCAGGGCGCCCGCGGCGCAGTCGGTGTTCTTGAAGGGATAGCCGGGCCCGAAGGTCTGGCCGCCATCGTCGGAGCGGGCGCAAAACGCCGTTGCGACGGACTGCGAGCAGTAGTAGACGGCATTCGGGTAGAGCAGGCCGGCCAGCGGGAAGCCCTCCGGATAAGGGCCGGAAACCACGCCCTGGTGGTCGGCGCCGCCATTGGGCAGGCCGATCTGGCCAGGCGTCCAGGACTCGCCGTCGTCATCGGAGTACTCGAACAGGGAGTTCGCGCCGGACAGCTGCGAATTGAAGGTGCGGCCGGTCACCTGGTCCGTGTACATGATCGGGTCCAGGGAGTTCAGCGTGGTGATCAGGCCGGACTTGTTTTCCCAGGTGGCGTCGCAGGCCTCCGGCAGCGGTTCGTCCAGCTTTTCCGGGAAGGTCACGCGCAGCGCGTTGGTGTAGGACACGAACATCGCGCGCTCGGTCAGCGGATTCCAGCCCACGGTCGGCTCGCCGGCATCATTGGCTTCTTCCGGTGGGGACACGTAGACGTGGTAGCGGGGCGCCTCGGGGTCGAAGGGCACGCGACCGTCGGGAGCGGCGTTGCCCCCGCCGGCCTGGCCGCCGCCATCGGAGATGTCCAGGGTGATGGTGGTCGTGGCCGTAGTGCCGGTGACCAGCCAGGGGATCACGCGGATCGTGAAGCTGCTCTGGCCGGGGTCCATGAACTGCACCATCTCCTCGGGCGTGCCGCCCTGGGTGGAGCTGTTCAGCTGGTTGCCCTCGCCATCAATCAGGTAGATGTCGTAGTCATCCAGGCCGCTGGCCTCCACCGTGTGAATGGTCAGACGCGCGACCTGACCGTTGGCTTCGAGGTCGCTGGGGACGCTGACGCTCAGCGCGAAATCGTCACAGACCAGCAGCGGGTTCGCACAGGCGCCCGTGTCGGGGTAGGCAGGGTTCGATACCAGGTGCGGTCCGGCTTCAAAAACGAACTGCGGGTTTTCGGCGCTGACGCTGCCTTCCGCGGGGTTGGTGGCCATGGCCAGCGGACTGGTCAGGTTGGCGAGGAGCAATAGCAGCCCCTGCAGCGCTGTGGTGCGCCGAAAAATGGTCATCACGGAGAATCTCCTAATCCTTCAGGAAGGCCGCCGCCGGCGGCCCGTAGCGAGCTCGGCCCACGCGCGGGGACTCTGCGCGGGCGAATCATACAGTTTAGCATTATGGGTCGGGCGGACCGCAGGGTGCCTCGCGGGCGGCCGACGTCCTGTGCTGTAGTCACGGATCGAATCCGGCGAACCAGTGTGTCGTGATATCAGCCGTAAGATGAAAAACATGTGAGCACGCAGGCTGGACAAGCCCCGGGTCGCTCGCCATGCTCTGGACTTTTTTCGGGGAGCTGAACAATGCGTCCTGTATCTGTGATCGCCATCGCCGTTGCCGCCGTGGCCAGCGGCTGCAGCAGTCTGCCGCTTCAGCCGGCCAATGAGACGTCCGCATTCGCCGAACGGGCTGGCGCCCTGACACGCAGCCTGAAGCTGGCGCCGGCGAACGCCGAAGCCTTCGCCCAGCGCTGCGACGAGGCTTACCGCAGCGTCGTCGGCATGCGGGATGAACTGGCGGCGCGCAAAGGGCGCGCGGGCCGAGGCGATCTGGCCGATTACGATGCCATGCGCCAGGTGCTGCTGGGGGTTGGCTTCGGTGAAGCCAGCATCATGGCGGAGGCGCACCCGGACCCGGCGCTGCGCGAGGCCGGAGACGCCTGCCAGCAGAAGATGTCCGATCTGCAGGCCAGCATCTCGCTGTCCCGGCCGGTGTTCGACCGACTGCACAGCATTGATCCGGCGGCGCTGTCGTCGCGGGACGCCTTCCTGCTCGAGCAGGTGCTGGAGGATTTCCGGCGCAGCGGCGTGGACAAGGATGCCGCGACCCGAGCCCGGATCGAGGCCCTGAATACCGAGCTGACCGAACTCAGCCTGCAATGGGGCAAGGCCCTGCGCGAGGCGCGTCAGACCATGATGGTGGAGCCCGCCGCCCTGGCCGGCCTGCCGGCCGATTACATCGCGGCGCGCAAGCCCGATGCTCAGGGCAAGGTGGAGATCAGCACCGCCTACCCGGATGTCTATCCCATCCTGAATTACGCCCACAGCGATACTTTGCGTCGCGATGTGCTGCAGATGTTCCGCAACCGCGGCTATCCCGACAGCGTGCCCACCCTGCGCGCGCTGCTGGAAAAGCGCCACGAGTTCGCCGGCCTGCTCGGTTACGAGAACTGGGCGGAGTACGCCCTGGCCAACAAGATGGCGGGAGATCCGGCGCAGGCTCAGGCTTTCCTCGACCGTCTGGCGCGCGCGGCCCGCCCGGCGGCCGAGGTCGAGTACGGCGAGCTGCTGGCCACCCTGCGACAGATCCGGCCGAAGGCCGACGCGGTGCCGGAATGGAGCAGCAGCTACCTGCAGGAGCGCCTGCGTCGCACCAGCTACGCGCTGGATTCCCAGGAGGTACGCCAGTATTTCGCCTATGACAATGTACGTGACGGCATCATCACGCTGATCCAGGATCTGTTCGCCGTCGAGATCCGGCCCTGGGAGGACGCGCCTCTCTGGCACGACAGCGTCACCGCGCATGCCCTGTATCAGGATGGCGAGCTGATCGGCCGTTTCTACCTGGACATGCATCCGCGTGATGGCAAATACAGCCACGCGGCGGCCTTTCCGATCCGTCTCGGGCCCACCAGCCAGGGCGTGCCCATCGCGGCGCTGATGTGCAATTTCCCGGCTGGCGGACACGATACCGGTCTGATGGAACACGGCCAGGTGGAGACCTTCCTGCACGAGTTCGGTCACCTGATCCACATGCTGTTCTCGGCCCAGCCGGACTTCCAGGAACTGGCCATGCACGAACTGGAGTGGGACTTCGTTGAAGCCCCTTCCCAGATGCTGGAAGAGTGGGTGTGGGATTACGACACCCTGGCCAAGTTCGCGCGCAACAAGCAGGGCCAGGTGATACCACGCCCGCTCGTGG
>JBFKIN010000032.1:0-13878 GCA_041632255.1 Oceanococcus sp.
GCACCATCCGGTGACAGCAATTCGGGTGGTGACGGGTCCTCCGCGGGCAGGGGCTGCGATTGCGCATCCACCTGCGCCTGGGCGATGCTGACTCTGGCGCTGGCGGCAGGCGGCTCCTGTTCCTCTTCCGGAGCCTGCGAGTCCCCTCCCCCCCCGCAGGACAACAGCAGCGCAGCGGCCATGCAAACCGCAGCTTGCAGCGCCGGGATACGCCCCTTGTCTTGCCTGATCTCCATCATGATTACGAAATGCGCGGCATGGCCCCGCCCACATTGCGCGCGGTCGCATTCAGGGGTCAAGTGCCCGGCAAGAATCGACGGCCGCGCGGCCAGGGCGCCGGCTCAAAACGGGGCCCGGGTCGGTGCCGGTGGCGTCAGCCGGTGGCGTCAGAGGTCCATGCTGACGAAGACATCAATTCTCTGCCGCTGGGCGGCCACCCGGTCGCTGTCCGCCGCCGCGCTGCCGAACCCGATGTCGCCCAGGGTCGCCTGCCCCTCGCCCATGGCGACCTGGGCGCCCACGGTCCAGTTCATGCCGCTGTTGCGCCGCGACAGGCTGAAGCTGATGCCGTACATGTCGATCTCTTCACGGCGTTCGAACGGACCGGCGCCTGCCACTTCGGTGTTCGCCAGATCGCTGTACAGGCCGAAACGCGACGACCAGCGAAGGTTCCATGGAATCTCCATGCCGAAGGCCACGTTGGTGACCCGGTGCCGATCGATATCTCGCGGCGGCAGCTGACCGGGGGCGGGCGATCCAGCAGCCGGCCGTGGCAAAAAATGCTCCAGCTGCAGGGTCAGGATGGCGTCGCTGTTCGGCAGGAACCAGGCCCCCGCCAACGCCAGCTGCCAGGCTCCATTGAGCCCCTGATCAGCCGTGTCCGCGAAGCTGATGGCCAGATTGCCGCCGGCCTGCGCATCGCCGATAAAGTTGTAGCGGTAGTCGCGCGAGATGGCATAGACCCGACTGACGCTGGCGCCCAGACTGTACTGATGCTTGCGGTACATCAGCCCGAGCACGGGGCGGATGCCGAACTGGGTGTCTTCGGTGTTGCTGGCCACCAGAATGGCGGTGCTGTCCTGCCCTTCGCTGCCCTGCGGATCATTGCGGCTCAGGCGCTGCAGCAAAGAAGCGTCCTTGTCCCGATAATTGAGATAGAGGGTGGCGCCCCAGGACAGGCGCGGATTCCAGGCGCCAGCCACGCTGAACCCCAGATCATAGGTGCGCGTCTGGTAGTCGTTCTGCACGAACAGCTCATCGTAGGGCTCATCATTGCCAATCCGCACATCGCGGAATATGTCACTGGCGTCTTCATTGCTGGAGTCCACCACCACGACCGATGCGCCGAATCGTAAATCGCCGCCCTGCCACATGGAACCCAGGAAACCGGGCACGATCTCCAGCGATTCACGCCGGTAGCGGGCGTTGCCGAAAACCTTGTCATATTCGGCAAAACTGGCGGAAATCAGGTTGATGGCGGCGCTGGTCTGCAGCTCTGCGGCATGCACCATGCCCGCCGGGTTGTAGAACATGCCGGTGTTGTTGTCGGCCAGGGCCACATAGGCACCGCCCAGACCTGCCGCTCGCTGACCGGTGAGCAGGTGCTTGTGATTGAATTCAGCGGCCTGCAGTGACGACGCGGTCGCCAGACAGACTGCCAGCAGCACGCCGCTGCGCCGCCCCCCTGTAACGTCCCGACCCGCCTTGCTCATCATTCCCCCCTCAGCGTCCGCCCCGATTTCCGCAGCTGTACATGCCTGGCGCGCCTCATCGCATGGCCGCCTGGTCTTTGCCAGGCACCAGCTTACTCCCCCGGCATGGCCGCGCGCTGACTCCAGGACACCGGAAGCCACCCGGCGGCGTTCGCCGCTGCGGGATCACGCACCTGAGCACTCTACAAAAATCCCCCCGGGTGGCGACAGGCCCGGTGGAAGACCGACAGCGGCCCGGGGCTTGCGGACGGGATGTGGCCCTGCCAGCCTGCCCGCGGCCCAAACCCCGGCGAGGCCTGTCGTCCGGAAATCATGCCCGGGGCTTGCGAACGCCCGAATCCATTAGTATGGACGGCATTTTGACCTTCAGGGATATCAGATGAGCCAACAGACCGTCCTGATCACCGGCGCGTCCGCCGGCATCGGCAGCGATTTCGCACGACTCTACGCCCGCCGTGGCGACGCCCTGGTACTCGTCGCCCGCCGTACCGACAAGCTCGAGGCGCTGGCGCAGTCGCTGCGTGACGAACACGGCGTCACCGTCCACGTGCTGACCCAGGATCTCGCGCAAGTGGGCGCGGCCGCGCAACTGGTCGAGCAGCTGGATGGGGCCGGGCTGGAGGTCGACGTGCTGGTCAACAACGCCGGCTTCGGTTTACGAGGCAACGTGGTCGAGCTGGACAACCAGCGCCAGGCGGAAATGATCCAGCTGAACTGCACCGCCCTGACCGAACTGTGCCGGCTGTTGCTGCCCGGCATGCAGGCCCGCGGCCGCGGCGGCATTCTCAATGTCGGTTCAACGGCAGGGTTCCAGCCGGGCCCGCACATGGCCGTGTACTACGCGAGCAAGGCCTACGTGCTGATGTTTTCCGAAGCCCTGCACGAGGAATGTCGTGGCAGCGGCGTTCACGTCTCCTGCCTGTGTCCGGGCGCCACCGCCACCGAATTCGCCGACGTGGCGAACATGAATGACTCCCTGCTGTTCCGCATGGGCACGATGACCTCGGCCAAGGTCGCAGCCATCGGGGTGGCCGGCCTGGATGCGAATCGCGCGGTGGTCATCGCCGGCCTGAAAAACTGGCTGGGGGCGTTTTCCCTGCGCTTCACACCCCGCTTCGTGGTGCGCTGGCTGGTGAAGTTCCTGCAGTGAGGCCCGGGGCATTTGCCACGGCGCGATGACGGCGTCCCCGCAATCGACTCCAGCCTCGCCTTGAACTAGGATCGGGGTCCTGGACAAGGCCGCTTGCGCGCCGGGCAGGCTGCCGGCGCCGGGAGTGCCCATGGCGAGTTACCAGTTTGGTTCCTTCGAACTCGATGTCGATGCGCATCGGCTCACGCGCGATGGTGAGCCCGTCCCGCTCAAACCCAAGGTTTTCCTGCTGCTGCGGCACTTTGCCGAAAACCCCGGGCGCCTGATCAGTCGAGACGAGCTGATGGACCGGCTCTGGCCCCATCAGGCGATCCCCGACTCCAACCTCACGCAAAGCGTCTACGAACTGCGGCAGGCGCTGGGCGACAGGCGTGGACCCGGGCAATATGTCGAAACCGTGGCACGCCGCGGCTTCCGCTTCCGGCCCGAAACCGCGTCCGGAACCGCCGCGGGCAGCGTCATGGCGGCGGTCAGTCCGCGCATCGCCTCGCTGGCGGTGCTGCCGTTCGCCCCGCTGCCGGGCTGCGAGCGGGACGAAGTGCTGGAATTCGGCATCAGCGACACGCTGATCACCGCACTGAGCCGGGTTCCCGGACTGCGTGTCAGACAACCGTCTCTGCTATCCGGGCCCGGCGCCACGGCACGGGACAATCTGGCCTGCGGCCGTGCCCTGGGCGTCGAAGCGATACTGGACGGCACGCTGCACCGGGCGGGCAACCAACTGCGCGTGACCGCCCGCCTGCGCCGGGTCGCTGACGAGATGATCCTCTGGGCGGACAAGTTCGATCAGGCCTTCAGCGAGATTTTCGCCCTGGAGGACGCGATCTGCGCCCGCGTGGTGGCCGCCATCGCCGCGACACCGTCGGATGAGTCCCCCCACGGCTTGCTGGACACACGGGCCAGCGACCCCGAGGTGCATGAGCTGTACCTCAAGTGCCGTTACTACTGGCACAAGTGGACCCCGGATGCCTGGCAGCGGGCGATCGAGTGCGGGACCCAGGCCATCGCCCGCGACCCCGGCCACGCGGCGGCCCACACCTGGACCGGCGCCTCGTACTGCACTCTGGCAATCGCGGGCCTGCAGCCACCGCGCGAGGCTTTCT
This sequence comes from Oceanococcus sp., assembly GCA_041632255.1. Taxonomy (GTDB): domain Bacteria; phylum Pseudomonadota; class Gammaproteobacteria; order Nevskiales; family Oceanococcaceae; genus Oceanococcus. Next base: position 3,966 of record JBFKIN010000032.1, read on the forward strand.
CCCGCGGCGCCGCCCTGATTGATCGCGCCATCGAACTGAACCCTGGCTTCGGCGCCGCCTGGGAATGTCGCGGCGCCATCGCCCATTTCTTCCACTGGGATTTCGTCACCGCCGAGGACTGCCTGCGGCGCGCCGTCCAGCTGGATCCGGACCGGGTCATCAACCGGGGTCTGCTGGCCATTCTGCTCTGCATCACCGGTCGAGCCGACGAGGGACTGAGCACGGTGATGCAGGCGCGCGAACTCGACCCGCTGTCACGGGTGCTCAATACGGGGGTGGCTGAAGTCCACTTTTACCGCCGCGAGCTGGAGCTGGCAGCCGGCGCCCTCGAACGCACGCTGGAACTGGACCCGTTCTTCGTCAACGCGCGTTTCCTGCTGGGTCAGGTGCAGGCGGCCTCCGGGCGGCCCGACCAGGCGGTGCAGACGATGCGACTCGCCGTCAGTCATTCCGGCGCGTCGCCAGAGGCATCCGCGGATCTGGCCTACGCGCTGGCGCTCAGTGGCGCGCGGCAGATGGCCCTCGACATCCGCCAGACCTTGCTCGACGCTGCGGCGACCCGCTATGTCGACCCGCTCGGCATCGCGCTCATCCACATCGGCCTGGGCGAACACGATCAGGCATTCCACTGGCTGGAGGCAGCGCTCGAGGCGCGCTCGTCAGCACTGATCTATATCCGTACCAAGGCCAACTTCGACCCCCTGCGTGACGATCCCCGATTCGAGTCGCTGCTCGGCCGGATCGGCATCTGACCCGTCCTGACCGGGCGGCTAGCGGATGGCCGGGCCGCCCTGGTCGCAGTTCTCGGTATCGAAAACCTCCACCGAGGGGTCAGTCAGCGCGCGATCGATCCAGTCGATCATCAGGTCCGAGGCCTCGTTGTTGGTCAGCGAGCGGGCCAGTGGCGGCATCCGCAGGACGCTGCTGATGGTGTCCCGGTGGTGCAGCACGGAGGCCGCGGCATTGCCGGGTTCGATATCAAAGCGACGTGAACCGAAGCGGCCGGCAATGTCGGGCTGACGACAGATTCCGAAGCGGCTATCGACCCGGCGGAAGCTGTCCAGATACATGTCCGTGAAACGCGCCCGACCGTCCGGCGCGTGGCAGAAGGAACAATTGACTTCCAGGTAGGCGCGCATGCGCTGGTGGACATCCTGCGCCGACCCCGCCGGCTCGCCGCTGTCGCCAGGCACATTCCAGCGCGGGAAGCGCTCGAGGTTGAGCGGTACGTCGGGCAGGGCTTCGAGCAGGCCCGTGGCGACGAGGCAGTCGAGCTGGTTGAGCCGGCTGCCGGTCGCGGCGCAGAACGCGTCCCGGTTCAGATGTCGGGGCTTGAGGCTGATCGGGCTGGTGCCGGGATCACGCGCGGTGCCGCCATGGCAGGCGCCGCAGCTGGTCGCCGCCGGAATCGCGTAGGCCGCGGCGGAACCGCTGTAACGCTGGCGCGCCCCGCTTGCGTCCAGCACTTGGGGGTCTTCATCCAGATAATCGAAACTGACGGGCGTGGTCGCCCCCTCGGGCAACAGTTCCGCCACCCGGCCGGCCGGTGTCGCCCTCCAGCGATAGGCCATCCCCACCCAGACCTCACGGTCGTATTCCTGGCGCTTGATCAGCAGGCGGGTCTCCACCACGTTTTCGCCAGTCAGGCGGCCCGCGACATCCTCTGTGCGAAAGGCGAAGGTCTTGACGATCACGCTGCCCACCGGGAGGTCCAGCGGGCGCTGCGGGTTGTCGTCATAGCTGACCGTCGGATCCCCCTCGTAGTCCGCATAGCGGATGGTCTTGCCCGGCGGCACGAAGACATACCGGTACTTGACCGCGTAATCGGAAAACAGGGGGGTATTGATCTTGTACAGCATGCCCCGTGGATTCGGATTGACGCGCGGGTCCTGCGGATCGGCGAACAGCCCGTACTGCGACAGATCGGGACAGTTGTAGCGCTTCAGCGCCGCCCAGTTCACCTGGTTGGCCGATCCCCCCGAGCAGACCTGCGCGGTCTGTGCCGCCGTCACCCGGTCACCGACGCTACGTGGATCCACCACGTACGGCACGGCGGGTCGCCCGTCCGGCCAGCTGGGCAGCCGGCCGGCGTGCGCAGTCAGGTCGTTCGACGCCGGCACCAGCATGTCGCGCGTGATCTGCTCACCATCCGAAGAGGTGATGTTGAAACGCACGAAGTCATCCGCCAGCGCGGTGCGCGGCCGGGTACTCTCGAAGCGGTTGCCGTCGATGTAGATCCGGTTCTCGGGCTTGAGCTCGCCGGCGGCATCGAACTTCCAGGCATTCCAGCGACAGGGGGGCGACGGATCGCTGTCCTCGAAATTGGGCCGGCCGCGTTCGTCGGTCCGCGCCTCGCTGCGCGGGCTGTCCGGATTGGGCTGATTCAGCGGCACCCCCCGTTCATCGGTCGGCACCTGATCGCAATCGTTCGGGGCATCGACCCCGCCGTCCCAGGCGATCTGGGCGGACTTGCCCCCGTTCTTGGCCAGAATGAGCGGAACGAAGGCGGCGATCGGACCGGCGCGAGGGTCCGGCTCGGCCGGCTCGCCACCATTGTCGCGGAACAGGTTGTCATGAATGTTGAGGCCTTCCGGGTAGAAATCGTATTTGGTCTCAGGCTCGTCCGGTGCGGTGAGCCCGGCGTTGATCACGACCAGACCAGAGGTGCCGTTGTCGACGAACTCGTTGCCGCTGAATTCGATCTGATCAGCAGCGACCAGCAAGACGCCGATGCCGGACGGGATCGCGGTGAGGAAGTTGCCGGTCGGCACGAAATTCGGCGTGTTGTTGGCCACGAAGCGGTTATTGACCAGTCGGGCTTTACCGCCATGGGGGTTGTTCTCGGCCGCGTCGCCCATGACCACCCCGGCCGCGTTCGCCTCGAACAGGCTGTCGCGCAGCGTCGAGCGAATCGTCTCGGCGTACAGCATGCCCACGGTATTGTGTGTGGCGAGCAGCCGCTGGAAGACTGCGTCACGCGGGATCAGGGCAATCAGCCCGAACAGCGCGGCACCGTGGAAATCGGAATCTTCGACCAGGACGTCCCGGCAATATTCCAGCGCGGCCCCGACATCGCCATTGTCGGTGCAGCGGTCGACCAGCGCCGTTGGCGACGGGTCACAGGTGTCATAGCCGGTCCAGGTCACCCGCAGGTCCCGCACGGTGACCTGCTCGGAGTCATAGATGTAGACACCGAGTGAGGGCACATCCGACACCGTCATGCCCTGCAGGGTAAAACCGCGGACACGGCCGGCCGTAATGCCCCAGGCATCCTTGCTGGAGGCAAAGCGCAGGAAGGTCGCGTCCTTGCCGGCGCCGCGCAGGGTGACGCCGCGCTTGTCATGCAGCGGAATCTCGCGGTCGAAATGAAATTCACCGGCGCAAAGCTCGATGATGTCGCCCTCCTGCGCGTGAAACAGTGCCCGCAGGAGACGCGCCTGCGCATCAGGCCCGGGACAGATCCGCAACTCGGTCTTGACGACCGGATCCACTGCCGGCGGCCCCGCCTGAGCGGACTCCCGTTCCTCACCGCAGCCGGTGAACGCCGCCGCGATGATGCAGGCAGCCAGCACGCGAAAGGCCGGCTGAAGCCGTCCGCAGCCGGTGCCACGCATCCCGATGTCAATTCCTGTGCCCATGTGATGATCCTCCCGGTCCTGACGATGCTGCTTCAGCACCCTGCCAACGCCGCCGAGGCGGCCCGCTGCATTCCATCCTGGGTGGCGGCGGCGGCGATGTCCTCACCATGGACTCAGCAAAATCTCAGCAACTTATCAGCGCCCCCCGATTCGGCCTGTGCCACCCGCGGCTTTCAGTACAATGGCTTTCGTTCCTGTCGGGAGGCATGAACATGGCATGGCCAACAGGATCGGGAATGGCTCGCTGCGCTCTCGTGCTGTGGCTGTGTCTGCCTCCCCTGCCTGGCCGGACTGCGGACGGCGATTTCGACATCATCCCGCTGCCGCAGGAACCGGACCCGGCACCTGCCACGCCAGCCATTCGCGAGCTCGAAGACATCGTGGTCACGGCGCAGAAGATGCGCCAGACGCTGCGGGATGTCCCTGCCGCCGTCAGCGTCATTGAACCCGACACGCTCCAACACGCCGGCGTCATCGGTCCGGAGGGGCTGGAAAACTTCGTTCCCAACGTCGAACTGGACATGGATCCGTCAGCGCCAACGACCGGCATGCGAGGGTTCAGCACGGCCACCTACAACATCGGCCTGGAGCCGTCGGTCGGGGTCATCATCGACGACATTCCGATCACGCGCCCCGAGCTGATCCACGATGGCATGTTCGACGTGGGCCGCATCGAGATCCTGCGCGGACCGCAAGGCACCCTGTTCGGCAAGAACACGATCGCCGGCGTGCTGATCTTTCATTCACAGCCGCCGGCGGCGATCCGTGGCGGCCAGCTGCAACTGACCGGCAGCGAGGATGGCGGCCGTTTCCTGGATGGCGCCCTCGACCTGCCCGCGACCGATGACCTGCAGATGCGAGGGGCACTCCTCAGCTGGCACGAGCCCGGCCAGCTGGACAACAGCTTCCTCGATCGCCGCGAACTGGAGCAGAGCCGCGATGCGGCGCGCCTGAGGATGGACTGGCGTGCGACGTCCAACCTGGCGATGCAATTTGGCGTGCAGTACACGGAGATCGATACCCACTATTCGCCCTGGCAGCTGTACGACCTCGACCCCGATGCCCTGGCCTATGCCCGCTCCCATCATTCCGGGACCGAAGACGATCCCTTCGATGCCCACACCGCCTTCGACCTGCCCGGCTTTGTCCGGCGCCGATCTCATATCAGCCACGCCATCGCCGACTGGACGACAGCAGGCGGATTGACCGTCACCACGATCCTGGGACTGGCCGGCGGCCACCACGATATCCTGATGGATCTTGACGTCAGCGCGGCCGATCTCGCCCATCTGGCGGTCGATACCGGATTCCTGCAGCAGTCGCTGGAATGGCGGCTGGCCGGCACCCGGTCGCTGGGCGGACGCGCGATCGACTTCGTGGGCGGGCTGTTCGCGCTACGGGCCGAGGTCGATGGCGCGGCCGCCATCAGCCTGGGCGATGATCTGCCCTCGTTCGCCCTGTCCGCAGCAGGCATGGAGGCCCTGGGCGCACCACAGGGCCTGCCGTTGCCGGCGCTGGTGCCGGGCGCCCCGCCGGGCGTTTTCGACGATGGGGTGAACCAGCGTTTCGTCCAGGAATCGCTGGCGCTAGCCGCCTTCGGCCAGATCGAATGGGCGCTGACCGAGCGCCTGACACTGATTGCCGGACTGCGCCTGGGCCATGAGACCAAGGACGCGGTGATCCGGGTCGTCACCCGACCCCAGCCGGCGCAGGCCAGCCTCACCGCCTCCGTGCTGCGGGCGGAAAACTTCACCCGCGAACTGAGCCGCCGCGAACCGGAAACCTCGCCCAGACTCGGCCTGCGCTATCGCTGGTCCGATCAGCTCTCCGGCTACGCCAGCTGGACGCGCGGATACAAAAGTGGCGGGTTCAACGGGCAGAGCCTGGCCGATCAGCGTGAACCGGCCACCGACGGCTCGGATCGCGGCATCCAGCTCGCATTCGAGCCCGAACGCGGCGACAACTGGGAGATGGGACTCAGGGCACGGCTGGCCGGCGGCGCCTTGTCGATTCACACCACGCTCTACCACACCGATGTCAACGATATGCAGGTGACCAGTTTCAACGGGATCAATTTCGAGGTCTTCAATGCCGCCCGCTCACGCCTGCGGGGCATCGAATCGGAGCTGCGCTGGCTGACACCACTGAGCTGGCTGACCATCGACTCGACTCTGGCGATTGCCCGCGCCCGCTACCGCAGCTACCCCGATGCCCCGGCCGCCGCCGAAAGTGACGACGGCAGCGGCATCCAGGATCTGAGCGGCCGCACCCTGCCCAAGGCGCCACGCCTCACCCTGTCGCTGCACCCGCGTATCACTCTGCCCTTGGGCCGCCAGCTCATCCTGCAGTGGGGCCTGGACATCAGCCATCGGGGCGACCAGTACGTCGAGGTGGATCTGGACAGCCATTCCTTCCAGAGCGCCTACACGCTGATCGGCAGCCACCTCGCGATCGGGCCGCACAGCGGACGCTGGGGCCTGATCCTGCGCGGCGAGAATCTGACCAGCGCGAAAGCCCTGTCCTTCGTCGGCGACCACAATCTCTTCGCGGACTCCTATTTCGCCACCCAGATTCCGCTGCAGCGGATGTCAGCGACTATCACCACGCGCTGGTAGCACACGCGCGGGCAGCGGCAAGACTGTTGGCACCGGACCGGATCACGGCGCGCTCTGTGCGATCCGCACCTGTCTCCCATCAGGCTGCACCCACAGGCGACGGCCCAAGACCATTTTCGGTGCCTGCAGCGCGGCGATATCCGGGCGCTGATGCGGCGTCACAGGCCTGCTGTCAGGTCGCGCCGCCGCCGCCATGAGGTGTTAACACAAAGTTCACGGTGAGCGGCGCACGGTCCTGCCTTGCTGTTGCGCAGGAGGACGGGATGATCAGTTTCGTCACGATTCACCAGTGAACGCGCACAAGCTGTCGGGGAAATCAAACGCTCGGCCCGCGCGTCGGCCAGAGGGTCGCTCCAGTGGCTGGGAGTCCCTTCGGTGAGCAGCGCCCGCCGGCATGCGTCATCGTCCGCTTTGGACAAGGCCTTCCGGCTGGAAAAGCAGGGGCGGCGGTTCGCGGATCCCCGGATCGAGGCCCGCTTCCGCGTCTGGCGTCGCCGGCAGATGCTGCCCTATATCCGAATGGGCTGTGCCGCCGCTTTCGTGATCTGCGCGCTCGGCATCGGCTTCGCCGCCGTGGCCGCGCCCCAGCACCTGGTCACGGCGATCCTCATCGTCACCCTGCTTGTCGCACCGCTGGTCCTGCTCACCCTGTGGTTGAGCCAACGCCCGCGGCAACTGCTTGAGCCGGTCACCACGGCCAGCGGGGCGGTCACTGCCCTGGCCGCAGTGTGGCTGACCCACGAAAGTCTGGCCCTGCCCGGCGCGGCCAGTGCCGTGATCGCCTTTATCACCTTCTTCTCCTTCGCCCTGTGTCGCCTGCCAACCGCATCAGCGCTGCTCACTGTCCTCCCGGGCACCGCTTACGCCATCAGCCTGGTGATCGCCGACCATCAGTCCGGCCTGATGTCGGCCGAGGCTCTGGCCTTCTCCATCTTTCTGCCGCTGGCCACCCTGATCACCGCCAGCCTGGCGAGTCTGGAGCTCGAGCTGCGTCTGCACCGGGCCTTTCGCAACGAGCTGCTGATCAAGGCGCAGAAGCGCGCCCTGCGCGACGAACGCATGGAGCTGTGCCGGTTCCTGCCGGCCGCCGTGAGCCGCCGCGTCCACGATCACGGCATCGAGCCCGCGCTCACGCTGCAGACCCTGATGCTGACCGCCGTGTGCTGTGACCTGCGCGGCTTTACTCATTTCACGGACATCCACGGACCGCAACGCATGGCGCAGGTTTTGAATGATTATTACGCCATCGTGATCGAGATCGCCGGCCGGCATGACGCTTTGGTCAAGGACTTCATCGGCGATGGTGCGTTGATCCTGGTCGGTGCTCCACGGGCGCGGCCGGACCATGCGGAAGCGGCGGTCGCCATGGCCCGCCTGCTGAACAAACGGATCGCCGAGTTGACACAGCGGCGCTCCGCCCCTGGCGTGCCGCTGGGGATCGGCATCGGCGTGGCAAGTGGGATCTGCGCGGTTGGCGTGATCGGGTCGCGGCGCCGGCTCGAGTACGCCGCAGTGGGCTCGGCGGTCAACCTGGCCTCACGTCTGTGCACCTGCGCCGACGACGGCGAGGTGCTGATATCAAGCCAGACGACGGCGATGTCGCACATGCAGCCTGATGGCCTCTCCGAAGCCCGAACGCTTCAGCTCAAGGGTTTCGACAGCCCTGTCTGCGCGGCCCCGATGGCCGCCACCATCGGCGGCAAGGTCGCTGCGAGCCGGGAATCCCAGGTGCTGCAGCCGCCAGCCTGACCGTCCTGCTCCAGGCTGATCTGATCACCGACGGCGCACTCCAGCGGCGAAGAGCCGGGCTGTGACAGTCTCCCCTTGACCTCCAGGCTGCCGGGGTTGCTGTCGAGGGCAGCAGGGCTCTGAACCACAGCTCTGCTTTCGATGGCACTCGGCCACCCCTCGCGGGTTTTGCACATCAGGACCCAGGAAGCGCTGAAAGCGCCTGCCCCATGGGGTGGCCGTGCGCTGATCCGCCGGCCGTTCGTCTTGCAAACCTTTGCGCCCCATCGGCCAACCCCTGCACAGGCGCCGTCAAGCCGGGGGATATGCGGATCGCGAACAGGACGCCCACCCGGCGAACGTCCCGAAGGGTCGTCTTGAGCCGACCAACGGCCTTCACAATTTCATATTTGGGCGTATTGTTTCAAATATGGGAGGAGTTGGACACTCAACAGAGGCAGGAATCAGCATGAAAAGATCATTGACTCACCCGGATCGGCACTGGCATGCCAGGCATTGGCTCACTCCGCTGGTCGTCGCAGGTGGGCTGCTCGGCGGCTGCGGCGGCGGCGCGGACGATCCGACCACCATGGCAGCCGAACCACCGGCTGACGAAGTCGCGGCTGCCCCAACGGCTGAAGGGCCGATTACCGGTTTTGGCAGCATCTACGTCGGCGGGGTCCGTTTCGACACCACGGGCGCCAAGATCGAGATCGACGGTCAGGCTGCGCCCGAAAGCGCCCTCGAACTGGGCATGCTGGTCAGCGTCGATGGCAGCATCGACCCCGATCGGTCTGAACAAGGACGGGCGCGGACCATTGTGCAGCACAGTCACGTGCGTGGACCAATTCGCGCCATTGCACCCGATCGCGGGCACCTAGTGGTGGCCAGCATCCACGTGATGGTCAACGAAAGCACGATATATCGAGGCAAGGATCCTGAGCAGCTGGCGGTCGGTGACCGGGTGGTGGTTTCCGGCTATCGGACCGACGAAGGCGTGCTTGCCACTTTCATCGGCTCGAGACCTGACAACGCAGACCGCGACCTTGTGCGTGGCGAAATCGACAATCTGGACGAAACCCGGCTGCAGTTCCAGCTGGGCGACGTTCTGGTCGATTACAGCCAGGCGGCACTCATCGACTCACCGGACGGACTGGCCGACGGCGACAGCGTGATGTGTATCGGGCAGTGGCAGGAGGAAGCGGGGCAGTTTTCCGCAATCCGGATTCATGAAATCAAGCGCAGGGATGTGCCAGGCGATCGACCGGTGCGCATCCGCGGCCGGATCAGCGAAGAAATCGTCGCGCAGCGCAGCTGGCGTATCCGGGACACGATTTTCACGGTATCCGCGAGCACGCAGTACCGCAACGGCAGCATGCAGGACCTGGCCGTCGGGAAGGAAGTGCTGGTCATCGGCCATGGCCGCCTGCATGGTCGGGTTCACGCCAAACAGGTGATCTTCTTCCGCGAGATCGACGGAGTCGTTCAAGCTGCCGTGGAATCCATCGATCGTGAACGCCGCACGGTCACGGTGCTGGGCGGACTCACGATCACCGTGCCGCAGGATGCCGCAATGGCCCAGAGTGACCGGGATTCCGGTGACCAGACCGACGACCCGGCCACTGACCGCCGATTCCATTTCCATGACCTTGCAGAGGGCATGACCGTACGGGCGATGGGTGACTGGACCGGCGAGGTCCTCGTTGCCCGGGCCCTGCACCGCGTCGAATTTTCAGGCCACCGCGCCTTTCTGGGTGGCGAACTGGAGCGCATTGCACCCGATCAACGGGCATTCAGCCTGCTTGGCGTGAGCGTCGCGGTCACCGACGAAACGGACTTCGGCGATTCCACCGCCGCCGCATTCTTCGCCGCCGCTCAGGCGGGTGATCGGACCGCCGTGCTCGGCAGCTGGGATGGAACCCGCCTGCTGGC
>JBFKIN010000033.1:0-13757 GCA_041632255.1 Oceanococcus sp.
GGGGCTGTCGACGGCGTCCGCGCGGTGGATGCCGGCCATGTTCGAGGCCGGAATGCTCAGGTACTGGATCACGCCGTGGACATCGGTGATGACGATCGCCTCGCCGCTGCTTTCGACCAGCGCCGAAGCCACGCCCAGATCGCGTTTGGTCGCCGACGCCAGCTGCTTCAGCGCCTTGTCTTTCGCCTTGAGTTCCTTCAGCGCCTTGTCCAGTTCCTGGCTGCGCTTCTGTTCCTGGTAGCGGGCTTCCTGCAACTTGCGCGAGCTTTCGCCAATGAGCACGTTGGCGCTTTCCTGCCCGGACATCGCCGCTTCGCGATAGCCCATACGCCAGTAGAGAGGAAACAGCGCGGCGAACACCAGTGCCGCGGCCAGGCTGAGCCACACCTGAAATGGCATGCCAAGCAGACGAAACGGGAGCTGGATGCCCGCCAGGGGCAGGGCATTGATCGCGATCAGTACGATGGCTGGCACCATGCCGGCCTTCCATGCTCGCGCGCTGCTCGTCATCGGTATCTCCGGTATGCTCGCCAACGGGACAGCCTCACGCCTTGCATGCTCCACCATGAACTCCTGTCATCCGGCCTGAAGGCCTTCCCGGTTGCGATTTCACGCCCCGGATTCTGGATTCAGCAGGTCAAGTTCAGGTGAAGGAATGCGGCGCGGGCTGATCCCTGTTCTGCCACGTCCTCCCCCTCAGCTTAATCTTTTCGAATGTTTTCATCTATTTTGATCGTTTGCACGGGCAATATCTGCCGCAGTCCGATGGGTGAGTATCTGCTGCGCGAGCGTTGGCAGGCGCCGGGCGCCCGGGTCGCCTCGGCCGGGGTCCAGGCGCTGGTTGACTGGCCTGCGGACGAGGAGGCTCAGAAGGCGATGCAGGCACGTGGCATCGACATGTCCGGCCATCGCGCGCGGCAGCTGAGCCCGGAATTGACGCAGGATGCCGACCTGATCCTGGTCATGGAGGATTATCACCGGGACTGGATCCATGGCCGCCTGCCGACCGCCCGGGGCCGGGTGCATGCGATGGGCAAATGGATTGACCTTGCCGAAGTGCCCGATCCTTACCGGCGCGGCCCCGAAGCCTTCGAGCGGGCCTACGGGCTGCTAGACCGTTGCGTCGACAGCTGGCTGGAGCGGATTGGCTGAAGGGCGGTCGTCTGCGAGCGCCCTGCCGGGGCGTTCGGGGCGATTCGCGCCGCAGTGGCCGGGCGGCGCCATCGAAATTGCGTATAATTCCGCCCCTTTTGGCCAAATTCTGAATCGTGGGCGCAAAGCTCTACATCAAGACCTTCGGCTGCCAGATGAACGACTATGATTCGGGCAAGATGGCGGCGGTGCTCGAGAAATCGCATCAGGTCGAGCGCACTGACAATCCCGAGGAAGCGGACATCCTGTTGCTGAATACCTGCTCGATCCGCGAGAAGGCGCAGGAGAAGGTGTTCTCGGAACTGGGCCGCTGGAAGCAGCGCAAGCTCAGCAATCCGGACCTGGTGATCGGCGTCGGTGGCTGCGTGGCCAGCCAGGAGGGCGACGCGATTCTGGAGCGGGCGCCCTACGTCGACCTCGTATTCGGGCCGCAGACCCTGCACCGTCTGCCGGAGCTGATGAACCGCAGCCGGCAGGAACAGGCGCCTGCGGTGGACGTGAGCTTTCCCGAAATCGAGAAATTCGACAATCTCCCGGCGCCGACGGCGGACGGACCGACCGCGTTCGTTTCGGTGATGGAGGGCTGCTCCAAGTACTGCACTTTCTGCGTCGTGCCCTATACCCGCGGCGAGGAAGTCAGCCGGCCCTTCGAGGACGTCATGGCAGAGGTGCGTGCGCTGGCGGCACAGGGTGTGAGGGAAGTGACCCTGCTGGGCCAGAACGTCAATGCCTATGCCGGCGCCATGTCGGACGGTACGGTGGCCGATCTGGCCCTGCTGATCCGTTACATTGCGGAGATCGAGGCCATCGGGCGTATCCGGTTCACCACCTCGCACCCGGCCGAGTTTTCCGACAGCCTGATCGCGGCCTACGCGGAGGTGCCGAAGCTGGCGAGTTATCTGCACCTGCCGGTGCAGTCCGGGTCCGACCGCATCCTGATGATGATGAAGCGCGGGCACAGCGCGCAGGAGTATCTGTCCAAGGTGCAGCGCCTGCGCGCGGCGCGGCCGGGGCTGAGTCTGTCCACCGACATCATCGTCGGCTTTCCGTCCGAAACCGATGCCGACTTCGAGGCCACGATGGAACTGGTCGGTTTCGCCGATTTCGATCACGCCTTCAGCTTTGTCTACAGCGCGCGCCCGGGCACGCCGGCCGCCAAGCTGGCGGACGCTTTGCCGCTGGAAGTGAAGAAGCAGCGCCTGGCCATCCTGCAGGACCGGGTGCGGGCGCGCGGTGACGAATTTTCCCGCGCCATGGTCGGCAGCGTGCAGCGCGTGCTGGTCGAGCGCCTGTCGCGCAAGGATGCCGGCCAGGTGGCCGGCCGCACCGACAACAACCGCTGGGTCAATTTCACCGGTGAGCCCGAGCTGATTGGCCGCTTCGCCGAAGTCCGCATCACAGAAGCCCTGCCCAACTCGCTGCGTGGCGAGCTGGTCGAGCCGGCCCTCGCCTGAGTGCCCGCCGACCCGTGACCGTGAGCAAACATCTCCGGCTGCTGCCGGAGTCGCAGGACCGGCTGTCGCGTTTGTGCGGGCCGTTTGATGGCCACCTGCGCCAGCTGGAAAAGGACCTGTCGGTGGAAATCCGCAATCGCGGACATGACTTCGAGCTGGAAGGCGCCAGCGCGGCGGTTGAGCTGGCGGCGCTCACCCTGCAGCGTCTCTATGCCAGCACCGGCAACGGCGGCTTGGTGGAGCCCGAGGATGTGCACCTGGCGACGCGCGAGCAGCCTCAGGAGGAGACCGAAACTGGCGCGCCGGTGAGCGGTATCCGCACCCGGCGCGGCGTGATCCGTCCGCGCAATCCCAGCCAGCGGCATTATCTGAACAACATCCAGCACAAGGATCTGGTCTTTGGCGTGGGCCCCGCCGGCACCGGCAAGACCTATCTGGCGGTGGCTGCCGCGGTGGAAGCGCTGGAGCGTGACGAGGTGCGCCGCATCATGCTGGTGCGGCCGGCGGTCGAGGCCGGCGAGCGCCTGGGCTTTCTGCCCGGGGACCTGGCGCAGAAGATCGATCCCTATCTGCGGCCGCTCTACGACGCCCTGTACGAAATGCTCGGTTTCGAGCGCGTGGGGCGGCTGGTCGAGCGCAACGTGATCGAGGTCGCGCCGCTGGCCTACATGCGCGGGCGCACCCTCAACGAATCCTTCATCATCATGGATGAGGCGCAGAACGCCACCATCGCCCAGATGAAGATGTTTCTGACCCGTCTGGGCTTCGGTTCCACCGCCGTGGTCACCGGGGACATCACCCAGGTCGACCTGCCCAAGCCGAGCGAATCCGGACTGCGTCATGCGGTGCGCGTGCTCGAGGGCGTGGACGGCATCGGATTTACCTGGTTCGGCGCAGGCGACGTGGTGCGTCACCCGCTGGTCCAGCGCATCGTGAACGCCTATGCCGGCAAGGAAGGCGACCCGAGCGCGGGGCGGGATTCGTCCTCGTGAGCCGGGTGGTGGTGCAGCGCATGACTCGCGAAGCGACGCCTGACGATGCTCAGCTGGTCCGCTGGGCGGCGCTGGCCCTGCGCGATGCGCCGCGCAACGGGGAGGTGGTGCTGCGCCTGGTGGATGCGACGGAATCGCAGGCCCTCAATGCCCGGTACCGCGGTCGCGACAAACCGACCAATGTGCTCAGCTTCGGCGCCGAGCCCATGCCTGAGCTGATGCAGGTGCTTGAGGTGGACCTGCCGCTGGGTGATCTGGTGATCTGCGCCGCGGTGGTCAACGCCGAGGCCGAACAACAGGACAAGAGCCCGGCGGCGCACTGGGCGCATATGGTGATCCACGGCTGCCTGCACCTTCAGGGGCATGATCACCAGGAGCCGGACGACGCGCAGCGCATGGAAGCCATCGAGCGGACGCTGCTGGCAGAATTGAACTATCCCGATCCCTACGAGTAAGCAAACGATCATGTCTGACGACAACCCGTCGAGTACCGAGGGGCAAACCGGATCCTGGGTGCGGCGTCTGGGCCGCAGCCTGGCCGGTGCGCCCCGCAGCCGCGATGAGCTGGCCGAAGTGCTGCGCGAGGCCCGCCAGTTCGAACTGATGGATGCCGATGCCCTGCTGATGATTCACGGGGTGCTGGGCGCCGCCGACACGCCGGTGGAGCACGTCATGGTGCCACGCTCGCAGATGGTCGTGGTCGAGCATGACATGCCGATACAGGATGTGCTGCGGGTGGTGGTGGAGTCGGGCCACTCGCGCTTCCCGGTCATCGGTGAGAATCGGGACGAGGTGATGGGCATCCTGCTGGCCAAGGATCTGCTCAAGTTCGCCAGCCAGGACATGGACGCCAGCGAGTTCGACATCAAGCGGGATCTGCGCACGCCGGTTTTCGTGCCGGAAACCAAGCGTCTGAATGTGCTGCTGAAGGAATTCCGCAGCAGTCGCAATCACATGGCCCTGGTGGTGGACGAGTATGGCGGCATCTCCGGTCTGGTCACGATCGAGGATGTGCTGGAAACCATCGTCGGTGATATCGACGACGAATACGACGAGTCCGAAGGCGCCTCCATCCTGCGTCAGGACAACAAGCACTATCTGGTCAAGGGCCTGGCTTCAATCGAAGACTTCAACGAATACTTCGGCGCCCGCTTTCCGGACGGGGAGTTCGACACGGTGGGAGGGCTGGTGACGCATCATTTCGGCCATCTGCCCAAGCGGGGAGAGACCATCACCATCGACGAATTCGAGTTCAAGGTGGAGCGGGCCGACAACCGTCGTCTGCATGCCCTGCGCGTCTCGGTGCCGGGGCCGACCCCGCCGGAGGGCGAGCAGACGATCTGATGAGCGCCCGGCGCCCGGCCCTGGCCCTGCTCGCCGGGGTCCTGACCACTGGCGCATTCGCGCCATTTCATGTCTGGCCCCTGGCGATGGCCGGGCCTGCCCTGCTGCTCTGGCTGATCCACGAGGCGCGGCCACGGCAGGCATTGTGGCTGGGCTGGCTGTTCGGCGTCGCCCATTACCTCAGCGGCGTCTGGTGGGTGGTGGTCAGCACGCACGGCTTCGGCGGTGCACCGCTGTGGCTGTCCCTGCTGATGCTGTTGCTGCTGGCGGCCTACCTGGCGCTGTACCCCGCACTGGCGGCGCTGCTCCTTCGGCTCATCGCACTGCCGGGCTGGGGCGGTCCGCTGCTGCTGTGGCCGGCGCTGTGGCTGCTCAGCAGTTTCGCGGCGACCCTGTTCCTGGACGGGTTTCCCTGGTTCAGCCTCGGTTACGCCGCGGCTGATCTGGGCCTGTTGAGAAAGCTTGCGCCGCTGCTCGGGGTGGAGGGGCTGTCCGCGCTGTTCGCCCTGGGCGCCGGCGTTCTGGTCTGCCTGGCACGCCCGGGTCAGCGGGCGCCGGCGCTGATCCTCGCGGGGCTGGTCAGTCTGGCGCTGCTGCTCCTGCCGCCGGTGTCCCACTGGACCCGGGAGCAGGGCGAACCCCTGCAGGTCGCCCTGGTGCAGGGCAACGTGCCGCAGGACCAGAAATGGCGCCCGGGGAACCGGCTGCCGATCATGCAGATGTACCGCGATCTCAGCGCCCAGGCCTGGCCGGCGGATCTGGTGATCTGGCCGGAAGTCGCCATCCCCGCGCCACTGGATCTCGCCGAGGAACTGTTCCGTGATCAGGACGAAGCGGCGCTGGCGGCCGGTGGCAGCCTGTTCTTCACCATCCTCACCTACGCTGATGGCAGGCCCTACAACACGGTCTATGCCCTTGGCCGGGGGCAGGGGCGCTACGTCAAGCGGCATCTCGTGCCTTTCGGCGAATACGTCCCGACCCCGGACTGGATGCGCCCCGCGTTCAGCCTGCTGAACCTGCCGTTGCCCGACATCGCCACGGGGCTGCCCGGCGATGACCTGCTGCTGGTGGACGGCCACGCCGTGTCCATGTCGATCTGCTTCGAGGACGTCTTTCCCCTGGAGGTCAGCGAAACCGCGCGGCGCAGCGAGTTTCTGGTCAACGTGACCAACGACGCCTGGTTTTCCGGCACGGCAGCTCCGGTGCAGCACCTGCAGATCGCACGCCTGCGCGCGGCCGAATCCGCCCGTGGCCTGTTGCGGGTGGCCAATACCGGCATTTCCGCCATCATCGGACCCGACGGGGCCGTGACGCAGCGCCTCGACTGGGGTGTCCGCGGCATCCTGCGTGGCGAAGTCCAGCCGCGCGTGGGGGAGACGCCTTTCCAGCGCTGGGGTCACTGGCCTCACTCGCTTTTTGTCGTGCTGGTGCTGCTGGGCGCCCTCTGGCAGCGCCGTGGGCTGTTAACATAGCGGGCTTTTTTCGGGTCTGAATCAACGCGATGCAGGACAGCTACGAACCGTCGGCAATCGAGCCGCGCATCCAGCAGCGCTGGGACGAGGCCGGCAGCTTTGCCGTGACCGAGGACGCCGGGCGCGAGAAGTACTACTGCCTGAGCATGTTCCCGTACCCTTCCGGGCGTCTGCACATGGGCCACGTGCGCAACTACACCATCGGCGACGTGCTCTCACGCTATCACCGCATGTGCGGCCGCAACGTGCTGCAGCCCATGGGCTGGGACGCCTTCGGCCTGCCCGCCGAGAACGCGGCGATCAAGAATCAGGTGCCGCCCGCCGCCTGGACCCGGCAGAACATCGACTACATGCGCGGCCAGCTCAAGCGCCTCGGCTTCGCCTACGACTGGTCACGCGAGATCGCCACCTGCGACCCCGACTACTACCGCTGGGAGCAGTGGCTGTTCACCCGACTGATGGCCAAGGGCCTGGTCTATCGGCGCAATTCGGTGGTCAACTGGGACCCGGTGGACCAGACCGTGCTGGCCAACGAGCAGGTCATCGATGGCCGCGGCTGGCGCTCCGGCGCCCTGGTCGAGCAGCGCGAGATTCCGCAGTGGTTCCTGAAGATCACCGCCTATGCGGACGAGCTGCTGGATGATCTGGACGCGATGGAACACTGGCCCGAAGCGGTCAAGACCATGCAGCGCAACTGGATCGGTCGCTCCGAAGGCCTGCAGATCCGCTTCGAGGTGCCGGGCGCCGAGCCGGTGCAGGTCTACACCACGCGGCCGGATACCCTGATGGGCGCCACCTATCTGGCCGTGGCGGCGGGCCACCCCCTGGCTCAGGCCGCGGCGCGGGACAACCCGGCGGTGGCCGCCTTCATCGACGAGTGCCAGCACCACAGCACTGCCGCCGCCGAGCTGGAGACCCAGGAGAAGAAGGGCATCGCCCTGGGCATTCACGCCGTGCACCCGGTCAGCGGCGAGAAGATTCCGGTCTGGGCCGCCAACTTCGTGCTGATGGGTTACGGCACCGGCGCGGTGATGAGCGTGCCGGCTCACGACCAGCGCGACTGGGAATTCGCCCGTGCCTACGGCCTGGCGATCAAGCCGGTGATCTCGGCCGACGGCCAGAGCGAACCGGACGTGTCGCAGCAGGCCTGGGTCGAGCGCGGCATCCTGATCAATTCCGGCGCGCTGGACGGCCTGGACTTCGACGGTGCCTTCGCCGCCCTGCAGGCGCAGCTGGGCGAGCTCGCGCAGAAGCAGGTCAACTACCGCCTGCGCGACTGGGGCGTCTCGCGCCAGCGCTACTGGGGCTGCCCGATTCCGGTCATCCACTGCGAGGCCTGCGGCGAACTGCCGGTGCCGGAGGAGCAACTGCCGGTGGTGCTGCCCGAGGACGTCACCGTCACCGGCGGCGCCTCACCGCTGGCCGCGCTGGAAGACTGGGTGAAGGTGGACTGTCCCTCCTGCGGGCAGCCGGCCCGGCGCGAGACCGATACCTTCGACACCTTCTTCGAGTCCAGCTGGTACTACGCCCGCTTCGCCTGCCCGGACGCCGGCGAGCGGATGCTGGATGAGCGGGCCGATTACTGGGCCCCGGTGGACCAGTACATCGGCGGCATCGAGCACGCCATCCTGCACCTGCTGTACGCGCGCTTCTTCTACAAGCTGATGCGCGACGAGGGCCTGGTCAGTTCCGACGAGCCCTTCGCCCGGTTGCTGACCCAGGGCATGGTGCTGGCCGACAGCTGGTATCAGCGTGACGAGCAGGGCGGCCAGGTCTGGATCTCGCCGCTGGAGGTGGAAGCCCAGCGGGACGCCGACGGTCGGATCATCGGCGGGCGCCTGCGCGCCGATGGCAGCGCGGTGGAGTACGACGGCTTCAACAAGATGTCGAAGTCCAAGAACAACGGCATCGACCCGCAGCTGATGATCGAGCGCTACGGCGCCGACACCGTGCGCCTGTTCATGATGTTCGCGTCGCCGCCGGATCAGTCCCTGGAGTGGTCCGATGCCGGAGTCGAGGGCGCCTTCCGCTTTCTCAAGCGCCTGTGGCGTCAGGTCCGCGCGCATGTCGAGGGTGACCCGGCGGTGGCGCTGACCCCGGATGCGCTGGATGCCGGCCAGAAAGCCCTGCGCGCCAAGACCCACGAAACCCTGAAAAAGGCCAGTGACGACATCGGCCGGCGCATGACCTTCAACACAGCCATCGCGGCGGTGATGGAACTGCTCAATGCCGTGTCCCGCTTCGACGATGGCTCGGAGCAGGGCCGGGCCGTGGTGCAGGAGGCCCTGGAGGCTGCCGTGCGTCTGCTGGCTCCGATCACGCCACATGTCTGCAGTGAATTGTGGGCGGCCCTGGGTCATGCCGACGAAGTCATCGATACGCCCTGGCCGCAGCCGGATGAAGCCGCCATGGTCAGCGACAGCATGACCCTCGCGGTACAGGTCAACGGCAAGCTGCGCGGCAACATCGAGGTGGCGTCCGACGCGACCAAGGACAGCATCCTGGGTGCGGCGCGCTCCGAGCCGAACGTGACCCGTCACCTGGAGGGCAAGACCCTGCGCAAGGAAATCTACGTGCCCGGCAAGCTGGTCAACCTGGTCGTCGGATGAGGCGCCGGCCGGCAATATCGGGTCTGTGGCGGGCTTGCGCCGGCTTGCTGCTGCTTGGCCTGCTCGCCGGCTGCGGCTTCCACCTGCAGGGCAGCTACAGCTGGCCCGCGCAGTGGCGCAGCTATCAGCTGGATTTCCCGGCCCGCGACCTGGCCATGGCCCGCTTCGTTCAGCAACTGGGACAGGCTCTTCGCCAGCGCGGCCTGGAACCGGCGCCGGACGGGGCGCTGCGCATGAATCTGCTCAGTCTGACCGATCGCAAGACCGTGGCGGCGATCGGCGGTGATGGCAAGGCGGTGGAGTTCGACCTGCTGCGTGAGCTGCGATTCCAGCTCGTGACGGCGGACTGGCGATCAGAGGTGTTCACCGTGACCAGCAACCGGCGCCTGAGTTTCGATCCGACCGTCGTGCTGGCCAAGGAGGCCGAGGAAGAACAGCTGCGCCGGGCCCTGTCGCGCGACCTGATAGAGATGCTCGTTCTGCGGGCAGAGGCCGAGCTGCGCGCCCGGCCGCAGCCGGCTGAGCCTCAGGGCAACTGAACCAGACGGCTGCTCAGCGGGCTGCGCTGCGCCCGCGGCACGATGCGCGGGTAGCCGTACCAGAGCAGGGCGACCACGTCCTCCTGGTGCCGCTTGGCGCCGAGCAGGCGATAGAACTCCGCTGCCCGAATCACATCGCCTGTGGTCCATTTGCTGCCGATGCCGGCGGCCCACAGGTCCAGCATCAGGTTCTGGACCGCGCAGCAGCAGGCGGCATAGTCCTCGCGGCGGGTCAGCGGCTTGTCGCTGATGCGGCTGGTGATCACCAGCCAGCCCGGAATGGCGGCCCAGCGCTCGCGTTTTTTCTGCGCCGCGGTCGCACCCTTCTTGGCTTCCACCAGACGCGCATTGAGGTCCACGATGGCCGCCTTGGTCTGCTCGCCGATGCGATAGAAGGTCCAGGGCTGGGTGAAGTAGTGGTTGGGCGCGAAGCGGGCCGCCTCCAGCGCCTTGCGTACCTGCCGCCAGGGTGGCGGTTCGGGCAGGAAGTCGTGGATCGTGCGGCGCTGACGCAAAAGCGCGTGCGTGGCGGTGTAGGTCGGGTCAGACATCGATCTGGCGAGCCAGCAGTTCAACCGGGTGCATGACTGTGGGGGTTTGTTCGCCGTCCCGCAAGCCGGCCATGCGCAGGCCCCCGGCGAAGTGCAGCGCACAGCCGATGTTGCTGGTGAGCAGGATGCGGGCGCGGCTGCCACGGATCTGCTCCAGCTTCGGCGCCAGCATAGCGTCCGCCGCCCGGGGCTGATCCAGCATGTGGGTGCCCGCGGCGCCGCAGCACAGCGGGTCCTGAAGGGTCTCGATCTGCAGGCCGGGAATCAACTGCAGCAACTGGCGCGCCGCCAGCGGATCGCGCAGGCCGTTGCGATGGGAGCAGGGGCTGTGCAGCAGAACCGTCTCGTGCAGCGGGCGCACAGTCACATCCTGCCAGTCCTGGTGGAGCAGGAAACGGCACAGCTCTTCGCTGCCCGAAAGATCCTTCAGCTGCACGGCGCAGGCCGAGTCCAGCGAAATCAGGGGCAGTTCGGGGCAGCGACGGTCGAGCAGATTCTCGCGTGCGGTCCTGCTGCGCTGACTCAGGCCATGGTGCTGGGACAGGGCGCCACAGCACAGGCCGCCAGGCAGGAACTCGGCTTCCAGACCCAGTGCATCGAGACAGCGCGACAAGGCCTGCAGGGTGCCGGCATTGGCCAGATCACCCAGACAGCCGGTCAGCACCTGCAGGGCAGGCCGCGCGCTGCTGCTTGGGAGGCGCCAGGCCACGGCCTGCGGCGCCAGACTGAGCCAGCGACTCAGGGTCGGCAAGCGCGTCTTGATGCTCAGGCCCAGCAGCGCCGGGCGCAGGGCGGTGATCAGGCGCAGCGCAAGCCGGAGCAGGGGGCGCGCGCGTCGGAGCAGCGGCAGGGATTGCACCGCGCGCTGCCGCAAGCTCTGGGCCTCCGGGTGCGCCGCCCGGTGGGCGTCCAGCAGCTGCAGGTAGGGCACCTGGGCCGGGCAGACAGCCTCGCAGGCCTGGCAGGCCAGGCAGTTGTCCAGGTGCTCGCGGGCCTTTGCGGTGGGGGCAATCTGCCCGGAGGCGACGCCCTGCATGATCGCGATGCGGCCACGCGGCGACTCCGGCTCCATCTGCCGCAGCGCATAGGTCGGGCAGTGCGGCGCGCACAGCCCACATTTCACGCATCGGTCGGCGAGGTCGACTGGAAAATCCTGGCTCAAGTCTTAAAATACCCGGCTCATTTTGTTGCAGAGCACAAAAATGCGTCCGTCATCATATCGGATTGCCGGCCTGATCGTACTCGGCCTGAGCAGCGCCACAGCCACAGCGGAGGATGGCATCAGCGGCAAGCTGGGGCTGGGTGCCATCGCGGCCAGCGGCAACTCCGAAAGCACGAACCTGCAGTTCGACTCGACCCTGCGTTATGACCGCGGCGACTGGCATAACAAGCTCACCGCCAAAGCGAATTTCGCGTCCTCCGAAGTCACCGATGAGGTGACCGGAGACATGCGGAAACAGACCACGGCGGAACGTTACGTGTTCGGTGCCCGCAGTGCGCTGGACTTCAGCGAGTTCGATTTTCTGTTCGTGCAGCTGGATCTCGAGAAGGACCTGTATGGCGGCGTGCGCGAGCGTAGCGTCGAATCCATCGGTTATGGCCGGCGTCTGATCAAGACCGACGCGCACAAGCTGGATGTGGAACTGGGCGCGGGTGCCAGGCAATCGCTGGCGCAGCAGGCGGGCGCGCAACGGGAGAACGAACTGGTCGGCCGCGCCGGTTTGAACTACCTGTGGGCGATCACCCAGAGCAACGCTTTCGAGCAGAGCGTGACGGTGGAAAGCGGTCGCGACAACACCTATACGGAGAGCGTCTCCAGCCTCAAGCTCGCGGTGATCGGCAGTGTCTTCGCCAATCTCGGCTTCACGGTGAAGAACAACAGCGATGTCCCCGTGGGCACGGAAAAAACCGATACGATCTCCTCGGTCAGCCTGTCCTACGAGTTCTAGGTGGGGAGGCGGCATCGGCGTGTGCTCGCGGGCCTTGCTTTTTGCCGCCTGAATCCCTAGAATTCGCGCCCTTTCTGTCCACCCCTGTGCGCATCGGCGCGTTCGCGTCTGCGCGGGATCCAAAAACGAATGACAACCACCGTATCTGCCAAGCCGCACGAAGTGCGCCACGACTGGGTGCTGATCGACGCCAGCGACCTCGTGCTCGGCCGCCTGGCCACCGAGCTGGCCCATCGCCTGCGCGGCAAGCACAAGCCGGAATTCACCCCGCACGTGGATACCGGTGACTACATCGTCGTGGTCAATGCCGAGAAAATCCGCGTGACCGGCAACAAGGCCACCCAGAAGTTCTACTACCGTCACTCCGGCCGCCCGGGCAACCTGCACGCCGTGCGCCTGGACGACCAGCTGCGCGAACACCCCGAGCGCGTGATCGAAGCCGCGGTGAAGGGCATGCTGCCCAAGAACCCGCTGGGTCGCGCGATGATGAAGAAACTGAAAATCTACCGTGGCGCCGAGCATCCGCATGCCGCTCAGCAGCCGCAGCCGCTGGAACTGAAGCACTGATTATGGAAACCAACTACGGAACCGGCCGTCGCAAGACCGCCACCGCCCGCGTCTTCATCAAGCCGGGCGCAGGCGCGATCACCGTCAACGGCAAGCCGCTGGACGAATTTTTCGGCCGCCCGACCTCGCGCATGATCGTGCGCCAGCCGCTGGACGTGACCGAAAACCATGACCGCTTCGACATCACTGTGACCACCTCCGGTGGCGGTGCCAACGGTCAGGCCGGCGCCATCCGCCACGGTCTTGCCCGCGCCCTGGTCGATTACGATGAAAGCCTGCGCAGCACCCTGCGTGCCGCCGGTTTCCTGACCCGCGACTCGCGCAAGGTCGAGCGCAAGAAAGTCGGTCTGCGCAAGGCGCGCAAGGCGACCCAGTACTCGAAGCGTTAAACTGGCTGTTCCCGGCCTGTACGCGCCGGGCCCACAGCAGGGATGGCGGCCCGTATCACGACGCGAAACTTTCGCATCGGGTTGCCATCTTAGTGAGACAGAGCGATCAACTGGGGGATCGTCTAGTGGTAGGACTACGGACTCTGACTCCGTCAGCGGGGGTTCGAATCCCTCTCCCCCAGCCATAAACAAAAGACCCGCCTTCTGGCGGGTTTTTTGTTTATGGGCCGGGGGTTGATGATGAGAACCCCACGGTTCGATCGATCGGCAGGATTGCCGATCGACGCGAGCGTATCGAGTCCGAAGGACGCCGGGCAGGATGCCCGGCGCAATCCCTCTCCCCCAGCCATAAACAGAAAGGCCCGCGTCAGCGGGCTTTTGTGTTTATGGGTGAAGGAGCGGGGCAGTGAGAAGTCCCACGGGTTCGACCGATCGGCAGGATTGCCGATCGACGCGAGCGCAGCGAGTCCCGCAGGGACGCGGTCCATGGATGGACCGCGCAATCCGGCGCGGGAGCACGCGAAGTGGGTCTTTCGGATCCACAAGCCCGCCTCCTAGCGGGTTTTTTGTTTATTGGCCGGGGGTTGATGGTGAGAAGCGATGATTACCGGGCACATCCATGTGCCCGGCCCTTCGGGCTCCCTACGGTCGTGCCAATTCGATCCAGTCGAATTTGTCGATCGATCGGCAGGATTGCCGATCGACGCGAGCGTAGCGAGCCCAGCAGGGACGCGGTCCA
>JBFKIN010000034.1:0-13566 GCA_041632255.1 Oceanococcus sp.
ATTCACGTAGCGCGGCGAGTAGGCGCCATGGCAGCCGGCGGAGGAGCCGTTCCCCTTTGGCCGGCGAATATCCGCGTTGAGCTCCGCGTCCCACAGGTCCTTCTCGTGAAACAGAATGGCGCCCTGTTCCGCCAGGGGGCGGCGGATGCAGCCGGGATGGTCGGCGCCGGACGGCTCCCCGTCGATGCCGCTGCAATAACCCGCGGGATAGTCCGGCGCTTCCACCGTCAGCGACCACTGGTGCACATCTTCATAGGTGCCTTCCAGCGCCTTGACCTGCTCGCCGCTCAGCTCGTTGACGCTGCCGAAATACATGTTGCCGCGCGAGGAGTCGGTGGAGTGGCCGCCGAACCACAGGTAGCGCGTCTTGTTCGACAGCCACCACCAGGCCGGCGGATCCTGGTCTCCGGTGTTGCCATGCAGCGGATAGGTCAGCAGATGGGCATCGTTTTCCAGGGTGTCGAAGTCGCGGCGTATCGCCATCGCCTCGATCTCGGTATCGGCGGCATTGGTGCCGCGGGTCGTGTTGATCAGCGGCAGATAGCCGATCGCGGGAATGCTGAGCGGCACATCCGTGCGCCCGTCCTCCTCGTACTGGGCCGCATTGATCAGGTCCACGTAGAGCACGCCCAGTTCCGTGTTGGTGTTGGGCAGGCCCATGAACGTGCCGTAGGGGTTGCCGCCATAACTGGCTGCGTTGCCATTGGCATCCCGGCTGGCGATCTCCCCCTGGCCGATCTGTCCGGCGTGGCAGCTGAAGCAGGTCAGATTGACCGTACCCCTGTAGTTGCCCTGCGCATCCCGGCCCTGGGCCCAGCCCAGCGGCAATCGACCCGTGCCGCCGAAGGTTTGCGAGAGCAGAGGACGTTCGTCGATGCCGCGATCGAGATCGACGATCGGATAGGGGTTGTGGATGTGCTCCGGCGGCGGCGAGTGGCCGTAGCGCTCGTAAAGGTGTTCGTCATAATTTTCGGGACGCTCCGACATGCCCCAGAGCCGCCACAGGCTGTTCCAGGCCATGGCGCTGTCACCGTCGGCCTGCGGGCCGTTCACCGGCTGGTCAGCCGGGGTCATGGCGACCCAGTCGTGCCCGCGCTGGACGGCGCGGCGCCACTGCCCGCAGGTGGCCGGGTCAGGCCTGGCCGAGTAGATCGGCTCCAGGCCCTGGGCCTGACGCAATTCGTTCTGGCGGGCCTGGGTCTCGAACAGCTTGTCCGTATGGCAGATCTCGAACGGATCATTGAAATGCACGGCATAGTCGTCGCTGTCGATCAGGTTGGCCGAACCCGGAAAGCCATTGGCCTGCAGCAGCCGGCGCGGGTCCTGGTTCCAGTCGATGGGCTGGCTGTCCGGCGCGCCATCGCACTGCTGGCTGACGAAATAATGCTTGCCAGGGTTGCCCAGCAGTGGCGGCAGTTCGGCTGGGCCGGCACCGCCGAGAAGGCTGCAGTTGCCTGGATTGGTCCAGCAGCCGAACAGCGCACGCACGGCGGCGTGGGCAGCACTGCCGGGGGGCCATGGCGAGCCGCCCGAGTGCTTGTCCGTGGCCTCTCCCGAGGCCATCAGCAGAAGCCGGCTGTCGTCCACCCCTTCGCCAAGGCCGCGCCATGCGGCCTGGAACAGGGCGTAGTCCTCGCTGCGCTGCCTGGACAGCAGAAAACGCCGCCCCTCCTCGACATCGCCGACACCGTCCGGGACGTGGCAGGTCCGGCAGAAATCAAGCCGAGGCGACACCTCGCGGGAGAAGTATTGCTCGGTGTCCCCGATGCGTGGACCCCCGGCCTGGCCGCCGCCCGGCGCGCTGGTGACGCGATAGGGTTCACCGTCACTGTTGCCGCAGGCGGCCACGATTCCACTAAGCAGCAGCATTGCGCAGGCCTGCGCACCGATATGACGCATCTTGTCCCACCATTCAAGATTTCGTCGTCCAGTGTGGCCCGGCGGAAGACTTGAGCGTCAGAGGAGATCGTGCCAATCTGCCTGTCATTTGGGGCCAAAAGGACGCGTCCGGAATGGGAATGGGGACCCTGAGCATACCGTCCACCTATGCACGTCTGATCATCGACTTGTGCGAGCGGCGTGGGGTGCCGATCGCGTCAGCCGCCCGGCGTTTCGATCGCGAAATCCTGAACAACCCAGACGGTCGCTTGCCCCTGATCGAGGTCGGCACGCTGCTCTACCAGGCCTTCGTGCAGGACGAGGCCATTGGATACGAGATCGGCCTGAGCACCCAGCTGACCTCCCATGGCTACGTGGGTTATGGCGTGCTGACCAATCCGAGCTTCCGGGATGCGCTGGAGTTCGGCATTCGCTACGGCCCTCTGCGCACGCCCTTTGTGAGCCTGTCGGACCGCAGCGAAGGGGAGCAGGGCATCATCGAAATTCGAGAGAGCTTTGATCTGGGACCGGCGCGTCAGGTCTGCATGGAACATTTCCTGATCGGTGTCTGGCGCATGGCACAGATGCTCACGCGGGCTTCCGGTCTGGAGAATGTCGGCTTTGCCTTGCATTTTCAGCATTCCGAGCCGGCATGCCACGCGCAGTACCGCGAGCGGTTGCCGCCCTGCCATTTCGGCCGCGCCGCCAACCAGTTGCGCTTTCCCGCGCGCTACATGGATATGCCCCTGGCCACCGCGGATGACGCCGCAGCCCGGCTGGCGGCCCGTGAGTGCGAGCGAGAGAGGGCGCGGAGCGGGGATAGTTCGCTGAGTATCAGCGCCCGGATACGGGCGCTGTTCGATGAAGGCGTGGCGCCGCCGTCCTTGGACGAGGCTGCGCGCCGTCTGCATCTGTCTTCCCGCACCCTCAAGCGCCGCTTGCGCGATGAGCAGGGCAGCTATCAGCAACTGGTGGATCAGCACCGGGAGCGTCTGGCCCGTGAACGGCTCAGGGAGAAAGTTCTGTCAATCAGCGACATCGCGGAGGAGCTCGGTTACACCGCGCCGGAAAACTTCACGCGTGCGTTTCGCCGATGGACCGGCCTGACGCCCTCACAGATGCGTGATCGGCTGCAGCGGGAGTCGGGTTGAGCCTGAGCGCCCGGGCGCGGGCTAGCGGGTGACCGGACCGGACGGCGGAACAATGCGTTGAAGGTCGACCCGCACTTCGAGTGAAGACTTGCGACCACCGCCTGAGATGACCCCATTGAGCGGGATGATGTCGTCGTAATCCCGGCCCCAGGCCGTGACCAGATGCTGGCCGTTCGGGCGCTGACCGTTGGTGGGATCCAGGTCCTGCCAGCCGGCCTGTGGCCCGCACCACAGGCTGAGCCAGGCATGTGACGCATCCGCGCCCACGAGGCGGGGCTGGCCCTTGGGGGGATGGGTTTCGATGTAGCCGCTGACGTAGCGGGCGCTCAGGCCCAGCGAGCGCAGGGTGCCGATCATCAGGTGGGAAAAGTCCTGACAGACGCCGCGGCGTTGCGCCAGCACCTCAGCCACCGGTGTCGCAATGCTGGTCACGCTGGGGTCAAAGGTGAAGGTCTCATGGATGTGATGCATCAGCGCCAGGGCGCCGGCCAGTACCGGTGTGTCCGGGCGGAAAAAGGGCGCGCCGAACTTTCGCAGTTCCTCACTGACAGGCACCAGGCGGCTGGGCAGGGCGTGGATCGCCAGTTCCGGCCCGTGAGCGAGTCCGGCCATCTCCCGGTAGGCCGGGGTGAGTTCGGCGGCGACCAGGGTGTCCGGTTTCACCTCGACAAGGTGTTTGATGAAGATGCGTGAGCGGGTGTGGGGACGATCCATTTCCACCCACAGCACCAGATTGTTGAAGTAGTCGGATTGCTGTTTGGCCCAGACCGGGCGCGGCAGGATGCGCAGGCTGCGTTGCAGGCAGTGCTGATGCGGCGTTTCGCGCAGGTGCATGCGCAGCTGGTTGTGCGCGTGCTCCACTGGCTTGCCGTAGCGGTACTCGGTGAAGTGACGCAGGCAGTAAATGATCGGCTGCGCAGCTCCGGGCGCGGCACCCGCCGATGCGATGGGGTCGTTCCTGTCCTGTCCCGGGCTCATGCGGTGCGCACCAGCTGGGTGGCCGGGGCCGGACGGTCAGGCGTATAGCGCCGCTCGATCTGTTCAGCGCAGTCGCGCAGCCATCCATCCAGCGCTTGCAGCCATTCGTCCAGCTTTTCCGGCGGGCCCTGGAGCAAGGCGCCAAGATCGACCAGGCCGAGTTCTACCAGTTTGTCCGCCGTCGCGGCCTCCAGATGCCGGCGGTCTGCTCCCGCCTTGGATCCACCGCTGCGCAGATTGCGCTCCAGGATCATGAGCTGGTGACGCACCGAGCAGGGATTGTCCTGGGCCAGCAGCAGGCTGAAGATGACACCACCCTGGCCGCCGAGGTCGGCGGCTTCGGCGAAACCGCCGGTGGAGTTGCTCAGGTCCAGCGCCAGCGGGCCGGTTTCCTGCACCAGGCTGCGGTCCAGCAGCAGTGAGCGCAGCAGGCGCACAGTGCCCAGGGCCGATTCCAGGGCGAATCCGGTCTCGATCAGATAGCGGGCCGGTCCATCGGGCAGCGAGCGCAGCAGATAGCCGTTGAGCGCGGACAGGCGCAGGCCGGTGATCTCCACCGCGCGGACCGCCGGTCCCAGGCCCTCGAGACGGCGCAGGTCGTCATCGAGACGGTTGAGCAGCGCGAAGATTTCCGTGGTGAGCAGATCGCGGACCGGGTAGGCCGCCTCCTGCAGGGCCCGGCAAGCCTGTCGCAGACTGCCGGTCTCCGGTCCCTGGATGGCGCGCAACAGCTCGGGCAGGGGATCGGCCAGTGCCGATTCGCCCTGCGGGCCCACAAAGCCGGGATACAGGGTGGTCTGCCAGCTCACCGCCCGGCATAACACGACAGCCACCGGGTCCAGTGGCAGGGGGCTGAGCTCGATCAGGCGCTTGAGGGTGGCTGAGAGCAGGCGACTCAGCAGCTCGCCGCGCTGTGCGTAGCGAGCCAGCCAGACCAGGTTGTCCGCCACATGCGGTTCGGTCAGATGCTTCGGGCGCGGTTTGACCGGCAGGAACTGGGGCAGGATCTGAGTTTCCCGCTGCGATTCCGAGGACAGCACCCAGACGTCCTTGCACACCCCGCCCAGCTGGCCGGATACCCGCCAGCTGTCGCTGCTGGCGCCTGCCCGCGCGAGTCCTCCGGACATGACCCGGAAGCTGTCACCCTCGGACACCGCGAAAGTGCGGATCTCCAGGCAGCGGCTTTCGATGCCCCGACGGGTCAGTACAGGGGCCGTGCCCTGGCTGGTGCGAAGCTGGGCCACCCAGTCCGCCGGCTGCGCCTTGACGCGTGCCAGCAGTGCGCTGCGTTCGGCCTGATCGAGATGGCTGACCGCGACCGGCTCGCTGCCCGGGCTGCTGGCCATCCGCCGCAGCACCAGTTCGTCAAAGCGCGCTTCGACTTCCCGCAGGTCGGCGTCCAGACCACACCACCAGGTCGGCACGGAAGGCAGGCGCAGTTCTTCACCGAGCAGGACCCGGCAGATGTCGGGCAGAAAGCGCATCAGGGCCGGGTTTTCGACCACCCCGGAGCCGAGAGGATTGGCAAAGCACAGATGGCGGTTTCGTACGGTCTGCAGCACACCGGGGGTGCCCAGTACGGACTGCCGGTTCAGTTCCAGCGGCTCGCAGTAGGCATCGTCCATGCGCCGCATCAGGACGCGAATCTGGCGCCGGCCCTCGGTGGAGAGCATCCAGCAGTGGCCGCCGGCCACGGTCAGGTCCTCGCCTTCCAGGAGGGGCAGACCAAGCTGGCGGGCGAGGTAGGCCTGTTCGGACCAGGTTTCATTGGCCGGTCCCGGAGTGAGCACGCCGATGGCGTCGGGGTCGTTGTCCGCGAGCTGCAGCAATGCCCGGCGCAGGGCTCTCAGAAATGGCAGCACCGGATGCACGTTGGAATCGCGGAACAGGCTGGGCAGCACCCGCGACAGCACGGTGCGGGCCTCCAGCGCATAACCGATGCCTGACGGCGCCTGGGTGCGGTCCTCGGTCACCCAGAAGTGGCCGTCGGGGGAGCGTCCCAGATCCGCCGCGTAAATGGTGAGTTGTCGTTCCAGGCGGGCTTCGCTGTTCCAGCAGGGCAACAGAAAGCCGGGGTGGGCAAAGATCAGGCTGGCCGGCAGCAGATCCTCGCGCAGCAGCCGCTGGGCGCCGTAAATGTCATGCAGGATGAGGCGAAGCAACTCGGCGCGCTGGGCCATGCCGACCTCGATATCCCGCCACTCGCGGCTGGTCAGGGGCAAGGGCAGCATGTCCAGCGCCCAGGCACGGGCTCGGCGAGTGCCGCGCCCGTAGACGTTGTAGGTCACCCCATGCTCTTCGAGCAGGCGCTGCAGTTCGAGCCGACGCTCGGCCAGCTTGCGCTCGTCCAGGCTGCTGATCGACTCCGCCAGATAGCGCCAGTGTGGCCGCAGCTTGCGGCCGGCCATCAGCTCATCGTGGCGGTCCGCCGTGGGCTGGTACTGGTCAAACAGGGCGAGCACCTTGTGGGCAGCGGAGATTATTGTTCGATGATATCGGGATTCAGGTAGGTGCGGGCGATCAGGGCATGGATGCCGTTGATCTCGACCTGCAGCTCATCGATGGTGCGGCGCAGCTTGTTGTCGTCGGCCGACAGGGCCTGGGTCTTCAGGCTCCCGATATGGGCGAGCAAGGCGTCGATGGCCCCGATCACGGGCTCGTGCTTGGGGAACTGTCGCACGCAGTGGGCGGTGGCGTTGATGCAGTATTGCAGCGAGCGCGGGAAATCCGGGCTGAGGAAGAGGAATTCGATGACCTGACGGCCGCGCACGGTGCCGTGCATCTCGCGGCGATACATCTGATAGGCGGACAGGCTGCGCAGCACGGCCATCCACTGGATCGCCTCGAAAGCGGGCGGCAGGCCGGCCTCGTCGGGCAACAGATCGTCCAGTCGGACATCCATGATACGGGTGGTCATGTCCGCCCGCTCCAGCAGCCGGCCGCAGCGGATGAAGCGGTAACCCAGCCCGTGGCTCATGGTGCCGCCAAGATAACCGCGCAGGATCTGGCAACGGTCGACGACCTCGTGCAGGAAAGCATGCCGGGCAGCCGTGCGGCGGATGGCTCCCTCGCCACCCTCGGCGACCAGGGCATGCAGGCGGTTAAGCGCTTCGGTGACCTCCCGGGGCACGCGGTCCCGGCTCCGGCGCAGATTTTCGCGGGCCGCGACGATGGACGAGCGGATCGAGCCGGGGTTGTCCGGGTCGGCGATCAGGAAGCGCAGAACGCCGACTTCCGTGGGGTTGTGCCGAACCGCATCAAAGGCGGCCTGCGAGCCGGTGATGGCGACCAGTGAGCTCCACTCCAGGCGAGAGCGTCGCGGCAGATCCAGCGCCAGATTGGCCGAGCCGATCAGCAGACGGGCAGTGTTTTCCGCCCGCTCGACGTAGCGCCCCAGCCAGTAGAAGCTGTCCGCCACGCGGGAAAGAAGGACAGGTTTCATCGGACCTCCAGCGGATGACTGCTGTCTGCATCGACGATCCAGGTGTCCTTGCTGCCGCCGCCCTGGGAGGAATTGACCACCAGCGAGCCCTCGCGCAGCGCCACCCGGGTCAGCCCACCCGTGGTGACGAACTGATCGCGCGCGGACAGGATGAAGGGACGCAGGTCGACATGCCGGGGTGCCAGATGACAGTCCTTGTGGTCCTGGCCGGCGAGCGTCGGCGTGGTCGACAGATTGAGGCAGGGCTGGGCGATCCAGTTGCGCGGGTCCTTGCGGATGCTGGCCGCGGTGGCCTTGCGCTGCGTGGCCGAGGAATGCGGGCCGATCAGCAGGCCGTAGCCGCCGGATTCGTTGGCGGGCTTGACCACCACCTCTTCCAGATGGTCCAGCACGTAGGCGCACTGCTCCGGATCCGCGCACTGCCAGGTCGGCACATTCGGAATGATCGGCTCCTCGCCGCTGTAGTACCGGATGATGTCGGGCACGAAGGCGTAGACGACCTTGTCGTCCGCCACGCCAGCGCCGGGGGCGTTGGCCAGGGCGACGTTCCCGGCGCGCCAGGCGCGCATCAGCCCGGGAACGCCCAGCGCGGAGTCAGGACGGAAGGCCTCCGGATCCATGAACAGATCGTCGATGCGGCGATAGATCACGTCGACCTTCTGGGGGCCCAGCACGGTCTTCATGTAGACCTTGTCGTCCGAGTCCACAAACAGGTCGGCGCCCTCGACCAGCTCGACACCCATCTGCTGGGCCAGATAGGAGTGCTCGAAGTAGGCCGAGTTGTAGATCCCCGGGGTCAGAACCACAATGACCGGGTCGGTGGCAGGCGACAGCGCCGCCAGGGTCTCGTAGAGCTGGGCGGTGTATTCATCGACGGGCTGGATGTCCAGATGCTCGAACAGCTCAGGGAAGGTGCGCTTCATGACCGAGCGGTTTTCCAGCATGTAGGACACACCGGACGGCACGCGAAGATTGTCCTCCAGCACGTACATGGTGCCGTCCTTGCCGCGCACCAGATCGGAGCCGCAGATGTGGGCCCAGACGCCGTGCGCCGGCTTCATGCCTATGCACTGCTCGCGGAAATTCGCCGACTTCTCCAGGACCCAGGCGGGAAACACGCCGTCCTTGATGATCTGCTGTTCGCCGTAGAGATCATTGATGAACTGGTTCAGCGCCTTGACCCGCTGCTTGAGGCCGCGCTCGATCCGCTGCCACTCCTGCAGCAGGATGATCCGCGGCACGATGTCGAAGGGCCACATCCGGTCGATGGCGGCGCCGTCGCTGTACACGGTGAAGGTGATACCCATGGTGCGGATGGCGACTTCAGCGGCCTCGCGCCTCAGGGCCAGTTCTTCCGGGGGCAGCTTGAGCAGGTAGTCGAGCACCCGGCGGGTCACGGCGTCGCCCTGGCAGGCCGGGGTGACCAGTTCGTCGTAGAAGCCCTGCAGGCGCAGGGGCAGGTAGCGTTTCGGGGTTCTCATCGCGGATTAACTTCGCCGGGGCGGTGGCGCAGGTCAAGTGTGACCCGGTGGCGGGGGTTTGCCTCCGGGGGCGGCACCGGGCAGGGGCCGGGGCTGTGGCCGAAGGCGGCAAAGCGCGAAATGCGCCGGCTCTCGGCTTCGTTGGCATTGACCGGGTAGGTTTCGTAATTGCGTCCTGCCGGGTGCTGCACATGATAGGTGCAGCCGCCGACGGAGCGTCCGGACCACAGATCCAGGCATTCGATGGTCAGTGGATTGTCCGGAGGCAGGCCCGGATGCAGGCTGGACCAGGGTTGCCAGGCCCGAAAGCGCAGACCGGACACGAATTCGCCGTCACGGCCGGTAGGGCGCAAGGGCAGGCGCCGGCCATTGCAGACGACAACATAGCGTTCCGGGTTGAAGTCGCTCATCCGGACCTGCAGCCGTTCCACCGAAGAATCCACGTAACGGGCGGTGCCGCCTGCGCCGGGTTCCTCGCCCAGCGTGATCCAGGGCTCCAGGGCGCCGCGCAGCTCCAGCTGCTGGCCGGCCACCTCGACCTGACCGAACAGCGGGCAGCGGAATTCCAGATGCGGGTCGAACCAGGCGGGGTCGAAGTCGAAGCCGGCCGCGCGCAGCTGATCCAGCAGATTGCGCAGATCAGCCATCAGGTAATGCGGCAGCAACATCTCGTCGTGCAGACGGATGCCCCAGCGTTTCAGCGGCCAGCGACAGGGTTCGCGCCAGAACCAGGAGACCAGAGCACGGACCAGCAGTTGCTGGACCAGGCTCATCTGAGCATGCGGGGGCATCTCGAAACCCCGCAGCTCGACCAGTCCCAGGCGCCCGGTCACCGAATCCGGCGAAAACAGCTTGTCGATGCAGATTTCCGCGCGATGGGTGTTGCCGGTCAGGTCAGTCAGCAGGTGCCGGAAGATGCGGTCGGCCAGCCAGGGCGGGGTGGGTGTCTGCGGGCCGGGCAACTGACCCAGCGCGATATCCATTTCGTACAGGGCGTCGTCCCGCCCTTCGTCCACCCGAGGTGACTGGCTGGTCGGGCCGATGAACAGGCCGGCAAACAGGTAGGACAGGCTGGGATGGTTCTGCCAGCAACGAATCAGTGAGGCGAGCAGGTCCGGTCGGCGCAGAAAGGGGCTGTCCGGCGCACTGGCGCCGCCCAGCACGATGTGGTTGCCGCCGCCGGTGCCGGTGTGTTTGCCGTCAATCAGGAATTTCTCCGTGCCCAGGCGCGCCTGGCGCGCCTCCTCGTACAGGCCACTGGTGATCGCGCACAGCTCCCCCCAGGACGCGGCGGGATGCACATTGACCTCGATGACGCCGGGGTCCGGGGTGAGCTTGATCTGACGCAAGCGAGGATCGGGTGGTGGTGGGTAGCCCTCGATACGCACATCCAGTGCCAGTTCCTCGGCACAGCTCTCCACCACCTCGACCAGGCTGAGGAAGTCCTCCGCGTCGCGTGTCGGGGGCAAAAAGACGCTCAGGGTCCCGTCGCGGGGTTCCACGGCCAGCGCCGTGCGGATGCCACCGTGGCCCGAGTGTGCAGTCAGATGCTGCTCCTGCTGGCCCGGCGCGCCTTCATGCGTGGTGAGGCGGGGCGGCAGTGGTCGGTGTTCGGCCATGGGATCCCGCGTGATCACCGGTTCGACGTCTGGACCATGCGCGCCGCCAGCCAGACTGTCCAGCGGTAGGCGCAGCCCCAGGGGCGAGTCGCCGGGGATGAGGTAGAGCCGCTCGCGGCGCAATTTCCAGCGCTCGCTCAGCCAGCTGGAACCGGCCCGCGACTGCCAGGCCTGGCAGGGCAGGACGTAGCCGCGCGGCTCTTCCAGCGGGCGTTTCAGTACCCGACGCAGCCGCGCGTCCCGCTCCGCATCGCTGAATCCGGCTCCCTGCTCACCTGGTGGCAGGGCCTCCTGCTCCGCGCGGTAATGCAGCGGATCTTCATAGGCCGCCAGGATGCAATCCTCGTCCAGGCCCAGCCGCTGGGCCACGTGACGGATGAGTGTCCCGGCCCGGTCGATATCGGCCTGCGGGCAGGGCCCCAGCCCGATGCGGGCGGAATCGCGGGGCAGCACGGGCTGATGGTCGCTGCGCCAGGTGATGCTGTAGGCCCAGCGGGGCAGGGATTCGCCGGGATACCACTTGCCCTGACCGTAGCTGAGCAGGCCGCCCGGCGCGAAACGGCGGCGCAGGCGGGCGGCCAGGTCGGCGGCCAGCGCCTGCTTGGTCGGCCCGACGGCGGCCGTGTTCCATTCCGGAGCCTGGGGGTGATCGATGGACACAAATGTCGGTTCACCGCCCATGGTCAGGCGCACATCATCGGCGTCCAGCGCGGCATCGACCTGCTGGCCGAGCTGGTCGATGTTGGACCACTGCTCTTCGCTGTACGGCTTGGTGACCCGCGGGGTCTCGGCGATCCGGCTGACGGCCATCTGGTGATCGAATTCGACCTCGCAGGCCTCCAGCCGACCGCTGATCGGAGCGGCGCTTTGCGGGTCGGGCGAGGCGGCCAGCGGGATATGGCCTTCGCCGGCAAACAGGCCGGAGGTCGGGTCCAGGCCCAGCCAGCCGGCGCCGGGCACATACACCTCGGCCCAGGCGTGCAGATCGGTGAAATCCTCGGTCGGACCCGAAGGTCCGTCCAGGGCCGGCTGATCCGGCTTGAGCTGGATCAGGTAGCCGGAGACGAATCGTGCCGCCAGCCCCAGGTGCCGTAACAGCTGAACCAGCAGCCAGGCGCTGTCGCGACAGGAGCCCGAGCCTTTCAGCAGGGTCTCGTTGGGGGTCTGTACGCCCGGTTCCATGCGGACCGTGTAGGCGATCCGGCGCTGCAGCAGAGCGTTGAGTTCGACCAGGAAATCGATGGTGGCTCGGGGCTCCCGCGGCAGGCTGTCGAGCAGTTCCTGAAAGGCCGCGCCGCAGCGGATGCGGTGCAGGAAGGGCGCCAGTTCCGTCGCCAGCTCCGGCAGATACTCGAAGGGAATCTCGCGTGCGTCCTCATCCAGGAAGAAATCGAAGGGATTGAAGACCTCCAAGCGCGCGACCAGGTCCACGGTTACACGCAGATGCGTGACCGGCTCGGGAAAGACCAGACGGGCCATCCAGTTGCCCTGGGGGTCCTGCAGCCAGTTCAGGAAATGGGGCTTGGGCTCGACCTTGAGCGAATAGGCCGTGACCGGGGTGCGCGCATGCGGGGCAGGGCGCAGGCGGATGATGTGGGGATCCAGCCGGATCGCCCGGTCGTAGCGATAGCTGGTGACATGGGTGAGGGCGGCGCTGATGGCCAAGGGCTTGCCTTTGAGAGCGGGCGGGTCCGTCAGATCATTGCCCAGACGGGGCCCGGGCTCAAGTCCGTATCGCTGATGGGCTGCAGGCTTTTGGAGCTCGGCATACGGGCCGATCGACTTTTTGGGGCGCTCGTCGGAACGCAGGGCATGACGGATTCTTCACGCGGGGAAATCTAGCCTGACCCATGATCAAAAATCGAAATTGGCCGACCTGTGCTTGAGGCTCCGGTACCCGCCAATGAAAAACGGCGCCTCAAGGCGGTTCACGACCTGCAGATTCTGGATACGTCAGCCGATGAAGCCTTTGACCGGGTCACGCGTCTGGCCGCACACCTTTTTGATGTGCCGATCGCGCTGGTCAGCATCCTGGATTCTGAGCGCCAGTGGTTCAAATCCATGGTCGGGGTGTCGGTCCGGGAAACATCCCGGCGCGTATCCTTCTGCGGGCATGCCATTGAACACGATGGCGTATTCCTGGTGCCGGATGCCCGGGTCGACCCGCGCTTCGCGGACAACCCCCTGGTTTGCGGCACCCCGAATATCGCCTTCTACGCCGGCGTCACGCTGAAATCCCCCGACGGCCTGCCGCTGGGCACCCTGTGCGTGATCGACCGGATACCCCGCGAGCCCAGCCAGCAGGACATAGCCCGGCTGGAGGATCTGGCCGCGATCGTGCAGCAGAATCTCAATCTCCATGCAGCTGCGGTGACCGACCCTTTGACCAGTCTTCTGAATCGGCGGGGGTTGAACCAGCATCTGGATCGGGAGTTGCGCCGCTCGCGTCGGGCCAAACAGCCCCTGTCTCTGATCCTGGGCGACCTGGATCATTTCAAGAGCATCAACGACAGCTTCGGCCATGATGTGGGCGATCAAGCCCTGGTTCAGGTCAGTGAACTGCTGCGCACCCACGCGCGGCGACCGGGTGACTGCGTGGCGCGCCTGGGCGGGGATGAATTCCTTCTGCTGTTGGCGGATTGTGACGAGAAATCCGTCGATCAGGTCTGCCTCGACATCCGTCAAGGTCTGGCCAGCCAGCCGCTCCAGGCGGGTGAGTTCCAGCTGCATCTGTCGATGAGCCTTGGAGCGGAAAGCTTTGGCCAGGTGGCGCAGCAGGGGTCGCAGGCGAGCATGATGGATGTGCTGGACAAGAAACTGTACCGGGCGAAGCGTGGCCGAACTGTCGACGAGGCGCAGGCGCACGACCTGGCCTGAGTGCAAGGGCGGTCCGGTATGTTCGGGTGTCGCAGCACCAGCTTTCGACGCAGGCAAGCAGGAATAGCCTGCTTCGATTTCGATCCGCGATTGCCGAGCGCAGACGGACGCAGTGCTCTGGCTGGCGCAGACCCGTAGCG
>JBFKIN010000035.1:0-13558 GCA_041632255.1 Oceanococcus sp.
CCCGCCACGAAGGCCTGCAGGGCGGCGAAGCCGGCCGCCTGGTCATGCAGATGCATTTCGCCACCCAGCAGATAACCGGCCAGCGTCGCCCCGATCATGGCTGCCAGCATCAGCAACGGCAGGGTGGTTCCCCAGACCGGTCGCAGCAGCCACCAGACCGCCAGGCTGACCGGCACGTTGTGGATCACGATGGCCAGCCCCAGAGCCGGCGAACTGCCCTCGGTCAGCGCGGCGCCATCAAAGACCGAGTGCACCATCAGGCCCACGGCGCTGAGCAGCACGGTGAGCATGTGGGTGCGATGGGCGGCGCGCCGGAACATGCGCTCCAGCCAGGTCGGGCCCCACAGACCGGCAGCCACGGCCAGCAGCACCCAGGGCCCCGCGTGTTCCACCACCTCGGGCAGGACCTCAAGCAGGACAAGGCCGGATATGGCGACAAAGACGAAGCCATCCAGCGCCCGGCCGAAGAAGGACCGCGGCGTGGCGCGGCCGTAGATCAGCGGCCCGCTCGCGAGGGCCAGAATGCTGGCAAGCAGAATCAGCACGATGGCTTACCCGAAAGGAAATAACGCGATTGTGTGTCTGGACCCGGGTCCAGGGTCAAACCCGGCCTCATGCGCGATCCGCCGGAAACGCGATGACCTCGTCCAGGGCATGGGCGCCTTCCATCAGCGCCAGCAGGCGATCCAGGCCCAGCGCCACGCCGGCGCAGTCCGGCAGGCCGTGCTCCAGCGCAGCGATCAGGGCCTCGTCCAGAGGCACGACGGGAAGGCCGTCCTGCCCGCGCCGACGCAGATCCTGTTCGAAGCGCCGACGCTGTTCCTTTGCATCGCAAAGCTCATGGAAGCCATTGGCCAGTTCCACTCCGCGCCAGTACAGCTCGAAACGGGCCGCGTGGCGACCATCGGGCCCCAGCCGCGCCAGGGCCGCCTGGCTGGCCGGATAGTCATAGACGAAGCAGGGTCTTTCGGCCCCGAGTTGCGGCCCGATCAGCAGACCCATGGCCGCATCCAGCAGAGCGTCCCGGTCCAGTCCCGACGGCAGTTTGCCCAGTTGCGCTTGCAGAGCCTCACGCAGACGGGCATCGTCGTTCCGCGCCAGATCAATGGCCAGATGCTCGGAGATCAGCGCCGCATAGGATGTCCGCTCGCAGGCCAGATGGCAGCCACTGAGCTGCTGCCACAGCGCTTCGACTTCGTCCATCAGCGCATGATGATCCCAATCGGGCCGGTACCACTCCAGCAGGCTGAATTCGCGGTTGTGCCAACGTCCCTGCTCATCCGCGCGAAATACCGGACTGATCTGCCAGATCGGCCCGCTGCCGGCGGCCAGCAGGCGCTTCATGTGGAATTCCGGCGAACTCTGCAGCCAGCCCTGCCCGTCGGCCAGCGCGAGGCTGTCGATCTGGGGATCGGTCGCCGCTGCGGCCGCCAGCACCGGAGTCGTGACTTCCAGGCAGTCACGCTGAGCGAAAAAAGCCCGGATGCTCGCCAGCATCCGGGCCCGGGCCTGCAGCGCGGCCAGGCTGGCGCTGGGGCGCCAGTCCCGCCCCGCTCCCGCACTCATGCGCGGGAGACGTACTCGCCGCTGCGCGTGTCGATCTTCAGCTTGTCGCCGATCTCGATGAACAGCGGCACCCGGACCACGGCGCCGGTTTCCAGGGTGGCCGGCTTGCCGCCACCGCCGGAGGTGTCGCCACGCACGCCCGGATCGGTCTCGCTGACTTCCAGCTCGACAAAATTGGGCGCCTCCACCGACAGGGGCGCGCCGTTGTAAAGGGTCACAGTGCAGACATCCTGCTCCCGGATCCACTTGCTGGCGTCCGCCACGGCATTGGCATCGGCCGTATACTGCTCGTAGGAATTCGGCTCCATGAAGTGCCAGAATTCCCCGTCGTTATAGAGGTATTGCAGGTCCAGCTCATGCACATCCGCGGCTTCCACGGAATCGCCGGACTTGAAGGTACGCTCCACCACGCGCCCGTTCTTCAGGTTGCGGACCTTGACCCGGTTGAAGGCCTGACCCTTGCCCGGCTTGACGAACTCGTTCTCGACGATGTTGTAGGGATCGCCATCCAGCATGATCTTCAGGCCGGCCTTGAACTGGTTGGTCGCGTAGCTGCTCATGGACATTGATGCTCGGAAAATTCAGCCCGATATGATAACTCATGCCCCGGAGCCAGCCCATGCTCCGACTGCTCCGGACACTGTAAAGTGGGATTGGCAACGCAGCCTGCGCGAGGCCTTTCGCGACGTGCGGGCGCTCCTCGACGCGCTCGAACTGGCCCCGGACGCGGTGGACTGGCTGGATCCCGCAGCGCTCGACTTCCCCCTGCGGGTGCCGCGCGGCTTTGTCGATCGCATGCAGCCGGGCGATCCGCAGGACCCCCTGCTGCTCCAGGTGCTGCCGCAACGCGCCGAGACCCGCAGCGCCCCTGGCTACGTGGCCGACCCATTGAGCGAACGGGACTACCACCAGACCCCGGGCCTGATTCACAAATACCACGGCCGCGCCCTGTTGATCACCACGGCGGCCTGCGGCGTGCATTGCCGCTACTGCTTCCGCCGCAGCTTTCCCTACCATGAAGCGCGGGAAGGAGCTGATGGCTGGGAACCCGCCCTGGCCGCGCTGCGATCCAGCCCTGACATCGAGGAAATCATTCTGTCCGGCGGCGACCCGCTGAGCCTGTCAGATGGCCGCCTGCAGCGACTGATCGAGCAGCTCGACGCCATGCCGCAACTCCGCCGGCTGCGCATTCACACCCGTCAGCCGGTCGTGTTACCCGAGCGCGTCACCGATGACCTGCTCAGGCTGCTGACGCGCAGTCGTCTGCAGCGCGTCATGGTCCTGCACAGCAATCATCCTAACGAGCTGGACGAGCGGGTCGGCCAGGCCCTGTCAAGACTGCGTCAGGCGGGCTTCACCCTGCTCAATCAGAGCGTGCTGCTGGCCGGGGTCAACAACGATGCCGAGGTCCTCGCCCGGCTGAGCGAGCGCCTGTTCGCACTGGGGGTGCTGCCCTACTACCTGCATCGCCTGGACCCGGTCGCCGGATCGGCGCATTTCGAGGTTACAGAAGCCGCCGCGCGTGGCATCATGCGGGACCTGAATGCGATGTTGCCGGGCTATCTGGTGCCGCGACTGGTGCGTGAGGTTCCCGGCGCCAGCGGCAAGCTGCCGGTGCCCTGGTAGACGCGACCGGGCTGAGAAAAACCTAGGACAGTGCTGAGGGGAGGACAAACAGCACCATGCGCCAGCGGATCACAATCAAGGGGGAGCTTCTGGTGCTCGCCCATACGCCCAATGCGGCCAAGCAGATCGAATCCCTGCTGCGCTCGGCCGGACATGCGGTCCATGTGATCGTCGCCCCCGGACTGGACAGTTTCACTGACATCATCGAAAAGTCGGATGTCTGCACCGCGATCCACGATGCCGAGTTCGGCGACTGCGATCTGATTCAGGTCGTGGAAGCGGTGGGCAGGGTCAAACCCCGCCTGCCCGTCCTGCTGCTCAGCGGCAACAGCGATCCGCGCGCGGTGACCGAAGCGATGAGCAAAGGCGCGCGCGGCATCATTTCGCTGTCCAATCCCACCCACCTGGAACTCGTGCTGCAGCAGGAGTTCGAGGGCTACCAGCTGCACGCCGAATTGCAGGGCCTGCGCGACAAGCTGGCTGAACTGGAAAACGTGCGCACGCAGGACCTTGGCACCAACGCGGCGCCGGGCATGCGGGTGCAGGAGGGCATCGTGGTCCAGGCCAATCAGGCGCTGGCGCTGGCGCTCAATTACTCGGAACCGGACGAGCTGATTGCCCTGCCCTTCATGGACCTGGTCGCACCCGACGATCAGGGGCGCATCAAGAAGCTGGTCAAGGAATGCCTCAAGCGCCACAAGGGTGAGGAACAGGTCGAATTCAATCTGGTCACCGCCGGCGGCTCGTCCTTCCCGCTCAAGTGCCGTTTCATCCCGATCGAGCACGATGCAGAGCCGGCGCTGGAAGTTCGCGGCCTGGAGCCGCTGGCAGCGAGCCCCGCACAGCCGGTCTCCGGCGGCGGGATAGCCCGGCAGGCGCTGTATCAGGCCATTACAGAACGGTCGAAATCCGCCAGCAAGAAAAATCTGGTATCGCTGGTGTTTTTCAGCATCGACGAGTTCGAGGACATCGAACAGCGGGTCGGCTACGCCGGCGCCGAGGAACTGGTCGAGCAGGCCATCAAGATGCTGCGCAAGGATGCGATGGACACCGACCAGGTCTTCCGTTTTTCACCTTCCGAATTTGCACTGGTCGGCCAGCGCGATTCGCTGGACTCCATCACCGACCTCCTGGCCAACTACCAGCGCGGCCTGGCCCGGCATATCTTCAATGCGGCGAGCAAGGAGGTCTCCAGCACCGTCAGCGTCGTGGTGCACCCGATGGACGCCACACCGGAAAACCCGGAGGAGCTGCTGCGCAGCATGCGCGAGGAATCGCGCACCCTGGAAGCCAAGGGCGGCAACAGCCTGACCGTGGTCGGTGGCGCCGCTGAAGCCATCGAGCGGCAGCGCAAGAGTGAGCAGTGGCTGGCCCGGATCAGGAAGGCCCTGGCCAATGACAGTTTCGAGCTGGCCTATCAGAACATTGCCAGCCTGTCAGGCGAAGAACGCCAGTTTTCGGACATCCTGATCCGCATGATTGATGACAACAGTCAGGAACTGCTGGCGCGCGAGTTCATTCCCACCGCGGAACACAACGGGCTGATGCCGGAAATCGACCGCTGGGTGATCAACCGCGCCGCCCAGGTCATCAAACAGCAGATCAAGGATCAGCGTGACCCGCTGTTCTTTATCCGTATCGCGGAAGACACCCTGGCCCAAGGCCAGGAATTCGAGGCCTGGCTGCTGGAATTCCTGCAAAGGGAGCCGCAGGTCAAAGGTCACATGGTGCTGGTGTTCCGCGAGATGCACCTGCAGGACTACATGAAATCAGCGCTGAATCTGGTCAATGCGGCCCGCAGCATGGGCCTGGAAACCGCCCTCGACCATTTCGGCAAGAATCGCATGTCACATCAGCTGCTGGCGCGGATGAAGATCAACTACGTCAAGCTGCACTGGGACTTTACGGAAGTGGTCACAGGCTCGGGTGGCGCCGAACTGGAGCAGCTTGAGGTCATCATGGAGCAGGCACGGGCCAACAAGGTCAGGACCATTGCGGAGCGCGTGTCGGACGCCAACGCGATGGCCAGGCTGTGGCAGCTGGGTGTCAACTACATCATGGGCAGCCACGTGCACGAACCTGACCGGGAACTCACCAGCACCAGCTTCCGTCTGGGTTAACCCCCGGCACGCAGCCGCGGCAGGAAGCGCGGCACGCGTTGCTGATAATCCGCGTACTGCGGGTACTTTCCGGCCGATATGCTCTCCGACAGTTCGGAACTGCTGCGGAACAGGACAATCAGCAGCAGGCTGCCGGCGATAGTCCAGTTGAGGCCGCCTGTCGCGACGATGCTGAAGCCGAAGAACACCACCCAGATCGACTGTTCGGCGAAATAGTTCGGATGCCGAGATCGTGCCCACAGGCCCGAATCCAGGAAACCCCTGGCGTAGGGTTCAGGCAGGCTTTCCCCGGCCGCGATACGACGGTATTTTTCGCGCTGGAAGTTCCACTGCTGCTGGTCGGCCACGGTCTCGAAAAGCACCAGCCCCACGAACAGCAACCCCAGCAACGCATCCCAGACCGTCAGAGGCCCCTCGGCCAGCAGGATCGGCAGGCTGATCAGCAGCAGCAGGGCATGCTGATACAGCGAGATGAACAGCAGATTGAACAGCGTGAAGCGCCAGCGACCCTGCAGGGCAGGATTCTGCCGCACATGCGCCCAGCGGTAGTCCTCGTGACCGGTCCAGAATTTCCAGCGGTAGGCG
Organism: Oceanococcus sp.; assembly: GCA_041632255.1. Lineage (GTDB taxonomy): Bacteria > Pseudomonadota > Gammaproteobacteria > Nevskiales > Oceanococcaceae > Oceanococcus. The sequence goes on from JBFKIN010000035.1 coordinate 5,898, forward strand.
CCGTGGCGCGAGAAGTTGTAGGTCAGGCGTATGCCCCACACCGTGGCAAGCAGGCTCATCAGCAGCATGCGTTCCGGCATGCCGGCCAGCACGGTGATAGTCCAGCAGTACACCGGCGGCGTGATGCTCCACAGCTTGTCGACCTGGCTGTAGTTGCCGCTGAGTTCACTGACCACGAAGCACAGGACTGCGAAACCGAGCATCTGCAGCACGACAATCCATAACAGCTCCCACTGCCGGGCGTCCGGCGGCGCATCGAAGCGCCAGGCCAGCAGCGGCACCAGAATCAAAGTCGCCAGCAGGATCACCGCCGTTCTGCCCATTGCTCTTCCTTGCTTGTGCTTCATCCGGCCTGACGCTGTCAGACCGCCACGCCTTGACTGTCAGGCCGCACTCGCCATGGTCGCCTTGCCGGCCTGTGCGGCGATGTGTTCCACCGCGAGGTAGGCAAAGGCCATGGCCGGCCCCAGGGTGGAGCCCGGCCCGGGGTAGGTCTTTCCCATCACCGCCGCCGAGCAGTTCCCCACGGCATAAAGGCCCGGAATGACGCTGCCATCGGCCCGCATCACCCGACCCGCGAAATCCGCGTCCAGACCGCCCTTGGTACCCAGCTCTCCCGGGGTGACCTTCAGCGCGTAATACGGCCCCTGGGTCAATGGCCCCATGCAGGGGTTGGGCTTGACGCTGTCGTCACCGTAGTAGGTGTCGAAGACGTTTTCGCCCTTGTGAAAGTCCTCATCCACGCCCTGGACGGCCATCGCATTGAAGCGCTCCACCGTGGTCTTGAGCGCGGCAGGATCGATGCCAAGCTGCTCGGCCAGGGCCTCCAGCGTGTCAGCCTTGAAATAGACTTCGCCCAGCCACTCCTCCGGAATCTTGCTGTCCGGCTGCAATTGCGGCGGCATGATCGGACCCAGCGGGTATTTCTTGCGGTACTGGCTGTCGGCGATGAACCAGCAGGGCACGCTGCACCCGGTGGCCTGATGATCGCGATAGATGGAGTAAACCACCTCGGTATAGGGGCCGGCTTCGTTGCAGAAGCGCTGACCCAGTCCGTTGACCATGATCGCATGCGGGAATGCGCGCTCGACGAACAGACCGGTGGCCCAGCCGGAACCGGGCACAACGACCGAAGGCGTGCCCCAGGTCAGGTCCATGAAGCGAGTGCCGGCACCGAGCGCGAGACCGGCGCGAATCCCGTCACCGGTGTTGATGCCTGGTGCGATTGACCATCGGATATCCGTCGGTTGCGGCAGAAACTGCTCCCGCATCGCCTGATTGGACTCGAAACCGCCCGAGGCCAGAATCACCGCGCGTCGCGCCCGAATCCGCAGGGTCTTGCCCTGCTGGCTGAGCACCGCCCCGATCACCTGATCCCCTTGCGTGACCAGTTCTTCCAGTGCGGTATTGAGCCAGAGCGGCACGCCTTCCCTGATCATCGCGTGACGCAGGGCCGCGACCATCCCCTGCCCCAGCACCTGACGACGATCGCGCGCCGTCTTGCGGCGCCAGGCGAAATCGGTGAAGTAGCGCAGCACCATCTTGAGGAACAGCAGCGGCCAGCCGCGCGTGCGGCAGAGCAAGGCATGGGCCTCGACCTGATTCATGGCGATCCGCCCCATCAGCAGGGTGCCAGGATAGGGCGCACGCTGGTTGTCGAATTCATCCCCCAGCAGGCTGGCGTCGAAATCTTCCGGCTCCATCGTGCGATAACCCGGCTTGCCGCCGGGCAGGTGCGGGAAATAGTCCGGATAGATCGAAATGGCGCGGAAGCGCACTTGGAAGCGCTCGGCCATGTAATGGACCATTTCCGCCGCACGCTTGAGGTAGGCGTCCAGGCGACGCGGCTCCACCTCGCCTTCGGTCAGCAGCTCCACGTAGCCCTTGGCCTCGGCGAAGCTGTCGGCGCATCCGAGCTTTTCCATCTGCTTGTTGCAGGGCACCCAGATCCCGCCGCCGGACACCGCGCTGGTACCGCCGTACTTGTCCGATTTCTCGATCAGCAGGGTATCCAGGCCACGATCCTTCGCGCACAGGGCGGCCGTCATGCCACCCGCTCCCGATCCCACGACGAGTACGTCGACCTCCCGGTCCCAGGCTTGCGTCATGATGCTGTTCCGCCGCGGTTAGATGAAGAAGTCGGTGTTGTCCATGCCCAGGGTCACAGCCCCGAGATTGCGGCCGAACTGGTCCGGATTGTTGGCGTAATGCGCGCGGGCGGCGTAGATGTCCAGCATGCGGCCATTGAGCGGAAAATCCGAGAAGATGCCCCGGCCACCGCAGGCCGAGAACAACTGGTAGGCATGGCGGGCGCAGCGGTCCACCACCTGGGAGGCCTGGTGGCGGAAATGCAGACGCTGACCGATGTCATCCAGCGGCTCGCCGGCGCGGATCTTGCCCATCAGCACCTCGAAATTGCGGTTCAGCACCAGCTTCATCTCGTCGATGGCGGTCATGGTCTGAGCCACCGCCAGCTGGGCCGGGCCCTGCTCGGCGGTCTTGCTGCCCATGTTACCCACCTGCACCTTGCCGAAATCGATGAAGTCGTCGAGCATGCCCTGCAGCCCACCGATGGCGGCGGAGGACACGGCGCGGACGAAAATCTGGCCGAAAGGCAGCTTGTACAGGTCGGCGGTGAAGGTGTCCCGGCCCGGATTGGTGCCCATGAAGCCGTCGGAAGCCTTGTGGGTGCGATGCTCAGGCACGAACACATCCTCGACAACAATGTCATGCGAGCCGGTGGCTTTCAGGCCCATCACATGCCAGGTATCGACGATCTTGTAATCCGACTTGGGCAGCAGGAAGGTGCGATATTCCGGCGGCTGGCCTTCGTTGAAGATGAGGCCGCCCAGGAACACCCAGTCGCAATGCTCGATGCCGCTGGAAAAGCCCCAGCGACCGCTGAACTTGAAGCCGCCTTCCACCGGCGTGACCTGCCCCTTGGGCATGTACGTGGAGGCGATCAGCACGTCCGTGTCTTCGGCCCAGACTTCGGCGGCCGCGCGCGGGTCGAACAGGGCGATCTGCCAGTTGTGCACGCCGATGACACCATAGATCCAGGCCGTCGACATGCAGCCCTCCGCCAGGGTCATGCAGATTTCGTAGAAGACCTGCGGATCCATTTCGTACCCGCCGTACCGCTTGGGCTGCAGCACGCGGAAGAACCCTGCTTCCTTCATTTCGGCCACGGTCTCGTCCGGCACCTTGCGTTGCTGCGCGGCGCGGCTGGCGCGTTCGGCCAGAACCGGCACCATGTCGCGGGCGCGCTGAACGAGAATTTCTGGGGTGACATCAGACACGGTGAACTCCTTGAATCGGACGGAGGGACCGCAGAGGGTCCGCAGACGAATAAGGAGTTTGTCTCAAAATCGGCTGCAAGGGGCTTCGTCCGAAATGACTAGCCCCCTCGTCGATGCAAGCTTCAGTCCATGCCGATGGCGAACTGTTCCAGCTCTTCGGCGCAATCCTCCAGCGAGTACTGGACGTCCAGCATCTGCATGGCGATCGCGCTGATCGCATTCATCGTCGCATCCTGCCGCGCGGCGGAATCGATGCGCGCCTTGAAGGCACGATTGAGCGTGCTGAGATCGTCGAACAGGGCACCAAGACCGGCCATGCTCCAGTCCGGCGTCTCACCTTTGCGCTGCTTCAGCAACTGGCCCAGATACCAGGCGCCGGCCAGACGTGAGAGCAGTTCCTCCATGGTCTGAAACGGCAGGTGGGTGCGGGCCAGGCCCTTGAGGTTGGCCAGGATGGGACAGTCCGAATTGGCCATGATCAGCCCCATCAGGGCGCTCAGCGCGGTCTGCGCATCGCAGTCGCGCTCGATATTGCGGTGCGGCGTCTCCACCACCACGTGCACACGCTCATAGGACATCACCGCATTGAAGGTGCTGACCAGCTCCTCCAGATCCACCGCCGCGGGACAGAACGGCGAGGTCTCGGGTTTCAGCGGGCAATTCGTGCACTGGTGACTGGCCAGACGGGTCCACTCGCCCTGCCCCTGCCTGCGACTTGGCGGGGCGTCCACATCGACCGCGAATTCAATGGTCTTGAGCGATTCGTGCTCGAAACGATACTTGATTTTCATGGCCACCTCCCCTGCATTTCAGCCTAGCATGAGAGGCTGCCAGCCGGGCCACAGCCCTTCAGGCGTCTTCGGGGTTCCAGCGAAACTCGGTCGGAATCTCCGGATCCGGCATTTCGGGCTGCTGCTGGGCACTGTTCAGGGCGAATAGATAGCTGAGCACCTGAGCGACGGCCAGGTACAGGCCCGCCGGAATCTCCTGATCCACCGCCACATGCCGGTACAGGGCACGGGCCAGCGGCGGCAGGCGCAACTGCGGCACTCGGTGCTCGCGGGCCAGCTCCCGGATCACCTCGGCCAGGTGATCCGCCCCCTTGGCCACGACCAGCGGGGCCGCGCTGCCGTCGGGGTCATAGCGCAAGGCGACCGAGAAGTGCTCCGGGTTGTTGATCACCACGCTGGCCCGGGGAATCTGCTGCGCCATGCGTTTGCGCGCCATCTGCTGCTGCAACTGGCGGATCTGCTGCTTGACCTCGGGCTTGCCCTCGGTCTCCTTCATTTCGTCCTTGACCTCTTGCAGCGTCATGCGCAGCTGCTTGCGGTGATGAAAGTACTGAAACGGGATATCGACCCCGGCAATCACGGCCAGCCCCCCGCACAGGGCCGCCAGCGTCGCCAGACACATGGCCAGACCGTTGGCCATGCCGGTATCGAGATCCAGGTTGCCCAGCCCCAGAACCCGCTCATGCCAGCCCCACAGCACGATCACGGACAGCCCTCCCAGCAGCAGGAACTTGAGAATCGCCTTGCCCAGCTCCACCAGGGCGGTGAGGGAGAAAATGCGCTTGATGCCGCTGAACGGGTTCAGGCGCGCGGGGTCCGGTGTCAGCGCCTTGGTCGAGAAGTTCCAGCCCCCGAACAGCACCGGTCCGATGAAGGCGGCAACAAAGCCCAGCAGCAGGATCGGCAGCAGCCAGAGCAGGCCAAGCCACATCTCGCTGCTGAAATGCTCGCCCATGCGCGCCATGTTCATCACGTCCTCGCGCCGCAGACTGAGGCCATCGCGCAGAAAGCTACGCGACATGTCGGCCAGTTCGCCGCCCAGGATCGCAATGGTCAGCACCGTGATGGCAACGCCGGCCAGATTGCCCAGTTCACGGGAACGCGGCACCTGCCCCTTCTCCCGCGCCTCTCGCAGACGCTTGGGGGTCGGCTCCTGGGTTTTTTCTGCGGCGCTGTCAGCCATGGGTTACTGCCACAGCGCCGGCAGGCGGTCGAAGGCCACCACCACGGCTTCAGTGAAGCGGACCTGCAGGGTCGGCAGGGTCAGCAGGACCATGATCAGCCCGAGGATGAGCGAAGCCGGAAAGCCGATCGCGAACAGGTTGAGGGCCGGCGCGGCGCGGCTGATCACCCCGAACGACAGGTTCACCAGCAACAGGGCGATGACACCGGGCAGCGCCACCTGCATGGCACCGACAAAGACCTGGGAGAACCACACCAGAGGGGCCGCCACACTCTCCGCCTGCAGGACAAGAACCCCCGGCGGCTGCTCGATCAGGCTCAGCGCCATCCAGTCGACCACCTGCACGTGCCCCCCACCAGCCAGAAACAGCAGGATGGCCAGAATGGAAAAATACTGGCCCAGGACCGGGGAACTGGTCCCGTTCAGCGGGTCCGTCATCTGGGCGAAGCCGAGGCCCATAGACAGGCCGAGAATTTCGGCCGCCAGACGAACCAGTTCAAACACCAGGACCAGGCTCATCGCCATGAGCACACCCAGGGCAATCTCCTGCAGCAGGGCGAGCCACCATGCGGCGCTGCCGACTTCCGGCAGTGACAGTTCCGGCATCAGCGGCCCGATGAGCGCGGTGCAGGCGCAGGCCAGCACCAGGCGCAGGCGCGCCGACAGCACGCCGCTGCCGAAAACCGGCATGGCCATCCAGATGGCGGCGATGCGCAGGAAGGCCCACAGATAGACCGTCGCGATCTCGACCAGCTGGCTGAGCATCAGCATGGCCGGCGCCCTATTGAATCAAGGCGGGGATATCGGTCACCAGGCGCCGCGTAAAGTCCATCAACAGGCGCAGCATCCACGGCCCGGCCACCAGAAACGCGAGCCCCATGCCGACCAGCTTGGGGATGAAGGACAGGGTCATTTCCTGGATCTGCGTGGCGGCCTGGAACAGGCCAACGACCAGGCCGATGAGCAGCGCCGTCAGCAGCAGCGGCGCGGACAGCAGCAGAGTCAGTTTGAGGGCCTGCTGCCCCAGACTCATGACCGTGTCAGGACTCACAGGGCAAAACTCGCGGTCAGCGAGCCCACCACCAGGGCCCAGCCATCCACCATCACGAAGAGCATGATCTTGAATGGCAGCGAGATCAGCATGGGCGACAACATCATCATGCCCATCGACATGAGGGTCGAGGAGATGACGAGATCGATCACCACGAAGGGAATGAACAGCATGAAGCCAATCTGGAAGGCGGTGGTGAGCTCACTGGTCACGAAAGCCGGTATCAGCACGCGCATCGGCACGTCCGCCTCGCTGGCATAGCCCTCGTCCAGTCCGTCAATCTCCGCGAAGCTGAGCAGATTGGATTCGCGCGTCTGCGCCATCATGAAGGCGCGCAGGGGGGCCTCGGCGGCAGCCAGCGCCTGCTCGGCCGGAATCTCGTCATCCAGATAAGGCTTCAGCGCGTCGGCATAGATGCGCTCCAGCACCGGCCCCATGACGAAGAAGGACAGCATCAGGGCGAGACCGACCAGGATCTGGTTTGACGGCGTCTGGCCGGTGCCCAGGGCGCTGCGCAGCAGCCCGAGCACGATGACGATGCGCGGGAAGGCCGTCATGCTGAGCAGAATCGCCGGCAGCAGCGTGATCACCGTCATCGCCAGCAGAATCTGGATCGACAAGGTCCAGGTCTGGGCCCCGTCCGCGTTCTCGGCCACCACCACGGCCGGCAGCCCGGCCGCCGGCGCCGCCAGCGGCAGAAGAACCATCAGCAGGCCGAGTGCGACTTTCATGCGGCCGGATCCTGTGCGGCCAGCACCTGACCGAAATCCTCCGGCGGCTGGGTCAGCACATGCAGCCCACGCACCTGGCCGGGGCTCACGCCCAGGACCAGCCAGTCCTGGCCGGCCTGGACCAGCACCACCCGCTCGCGCGCGCCGACGGCGATGCTGCCGTGCAGCTTGAGGCTCCCACCCCGCGCTTGCCCCCCGAGCGGCAGACGGCGGCTCATCCAGGCCATCGCAAAGATGAGCCCGATGACCGCCAGCAGGCTGCCGAGCAATTGAGCGATCGATGCCGCGGTCATGCGACGTCTACTTCTTCAGCCGACGGATCCGCTCGGACGGACTGACCACATCGAGCAGACGCACACCAAACTTGTCATTGACCACCACCACCTCGCCGTGGGCGATGAGCGTGCCGTTGACGAAGACGTCCAGCGGCTCGCCGGCGGTGCGATCCAGTTCCACCACCGAGCCCTGGTTCAGCTGCAGCAGGTTGCGGATGGGCACCTTGGCATGCCCGACTTCCATGGACAGCGTCACGGGCACGTCGAGGATCAGGTCCAGATTCACCTCGGCCTCACCTTCGTGCTCGAGATGACCGAACTGCGGCGGCGC
>JBFKIN010000036.1:0-13436 GCA_041632255.1 Oceanococcus sp.
AAACTGTTCTTCAAGAGTCGCTTTTCCGCCACGGACAAGTCCCTGCACAAGAAGGACTTCATCAAGGCCGCCCAGGCCGACGGCTTCGAATTTGCCGAACGGGTCAGCGAGAAGTCGAAGCTGCCGGGCGTGATCGCGGAGTTTCTGGCCTTTCCCGGCCCGGCCTTCCTTGAAGTCATGATCGATCGCGACGCCGGCGTCTACCCGATGGTCGGCCCGGGCATGAGCTATCGCGAAATGATCACCGGCGACTGGATTCCCAACCGCTATGACAGGAACGAGGACAGCGAAACGGACGCCTCGGAAATGTTTTGATCCGGCGCCCTCTGGCGATCGGTCTGCTATGGCTGTTCGGCGGCGTGGCAATCGCCTCCGAGGCTCCAGCCTCCGGCCCCGCGGAGCCATCCCCCGGCTCGCAGGAGACGCTCAGCGAGGATGATCCGGCACCGGCGCCCCTGCAGCGCCGGCGCTACGAGGAGCAGGCCTACGACAACCCGTATGCCATCACCCCGCACCGGCCCAATTTTCTGTTGCCGCTTTCCTACGGCCACCGCCCCGACGGCCGCGATCTGGGTACCCAGGCGGAAAACCTGGATCAGATCGAGGTCAAGTTTCAGCTCAGCTTCAAGGTGGCGGTCTGGCGCGATCCGCTTGGGCTGCCGGCCGATGTGTACTTCGCCTACACCGGCCGCTCCTTCTGGCAGGCCTACAACAGCCAGTTGTCCTCCCCTTTCCGTGACACCAACCACGAACCGGAGGTGTTTCTGGTCAGCCGCACGGACTGGCGCCTGGGTCACTGGCGCGACCTGAACCTGCGGCTGGGCCTGAACCATCAGTCCAATGGCCAGAGCCTGCCGCGCTCGCGCAGCTGGAACCGGGTTTACCTCGGCCTCAGCGGTCGATGGGGGCGCTTTTTCGTCGATGCCCTGCTCTGGCAGCGCATCCAGGAGAAGGCCAAGACCGGCCCCGATGATCCGGAAGGTGACGATAACCCCAAGATCGAGCGCACCGTCGGCCAGGGCCAGCTGTCCCTGGCCTGGGTCGTCGGTAACAAGACCATCAATCTGGACTGGCGCAACAACCTGCGCAGGGACAATCGCGGGGCCGTGACCGCCGCCTTCACCTACCCGCTGACCCCCAAGCTGCGCGGCTACGTGGAGGCCTTCAGCGGCTACGGCGAAACCCTGATCGATTACGACCGGAGCAACGAGCGGCTGAGCCTCGGCATCGCGCTCAGCGGCTGGCCGTAAGAGGACTGCGCCCTCCCGGCCGCGGCCGCTGCTCATCCCTGCAGCGGCGCGGGGCCAGCCCCCTCCTCTGCGGACGGCCCGCGCGGCCGCGAAGCCGACTGCGCTAGGGCGTGTTACCCGACCTGCCCTGCCAGGACTTGCGCCGGGCACGGAAAAAACCCTGCAGTTGCGCCGCACAATCCTGTTCCAGCACGCCAGAACCGAGAACAACCGTGTGATTCAGGCGCGGCTGGCTGAGCACATCGTAGACGGAACCCGCTGCGCCGGCCTTGGGATCACCGGCACCGTAAACGACCCGCGCGACCCGCGCGTGGATGATCGCCCCGGCACACATGACACAGGGCTCCAGGGTGACATAGAGGGTAGTGCCGGGCAGGCGATAATTGCCCAGAGCTGCGCCGCCCGCCCGCAGGCAGATCATCTCCGCGTGGGCGGAACAGTCGTGACTGGCGATGGGCTGATTGTGCCCCCGGGCCAGGACTTCACCCCCGGCGTCGATCAGCACGGCACCGACAGGGACCTCACCGCACTGCGCGGCACGTTCGGCCTGCTCCAGCGCCTGGCGCATCCAGAATTCATCCTGTTCCGCGTGCACGACAGCGCACCCCTGCCTAGAAACCGCCGCTACGCTACCTCATAGATCGGTCGGGCGCACGTCTCGCTGGAGCCAACAGGCCATGCTTCCCCGGGCGGCACAGGGCACGCCCGGGGCTTGCCTGGGCTCGACTGCCGGCGAGGGCGGCGCCGGCGCCTGGCTCAGTCGCTGTCCTCGTTGCGTCGCCAGGAGATCGGACGACGCAGGGATTGGATGGCGGGCCGCAGGTCCTGCACGCTCAGGATGCCGCTGGGCGTTCCGTCCTTTTGTGCCGCCCCGACCAGCACCGTGCGGATAACGGCGCGCCCGTCTATCTCCACCGGTACCGTGACGACGACCGGTGAAGGCGGCAGTCCGTCGCTGACGAACTCGACGAAACGCCTACCTCCACAGGAGCCGTTGACGTCGATGGCGCCAGACCCACTGAGCAGATCGACGATGTACCCGGAGGCCTTGCCCAGCGCGTTGGAGCAGGCACTGACATGACCCGTGGGCCGATGCGTGTTGAAGAAGACCTGGCCCCCGGCGATCACCGCCGTGGTGACCACCTGCTCTCCCGGACCGCTACCCACAAGATCCAGATACCAGCCGCGAGCGGACGACTGCGGCCGCACCCGCGCATCCGGATCACAGCCCGGATCCACCGTGACATCGCGCATCTGGTTCGGGCTGTCGAGATTCAGCGCATTCACCTGGCCACCGGTCACCAGCCTGTCCTTGAAAACGTAAAAGCGGTTGATGACACCGGCCGAGGGATAGTGCCCGCTCAGCGGATGCTCGCGGTCACCGGAACCCAGGGCCAGATAGGCCACGCCCCCCTGGAAAAGGATGGCGGGCCCGTACAGGAACTTGCGCCCCGCCCCGTTGGTGTAGGCCACGCGTGAAACCGTCCACTCGGCTGGGGGCAGCGGCTCGCGGCCGGCCAGGCTCCTGACGAAATCGATGCGGTACACATTGCCGCCGGTATCGGCCGCATAGGCGAACTCGATCAGGCCGTCACTGTTGCTGTCGATGAAGCTCAGATCACCCGCCACCGCCCTGGCGCCGGGATGCACGCTGCGCAGGTCGAAGTGCCGCAACACGGCACCGGTTTCCGCATTGAGCACGAAAACGCCGTTACCCTTGGTGCTGCCGCAGGCTGGCGTGGGGGTATCGGCATCCTCGCAGCGATCGTATCCGCCGCCGAACAGCAGGGCCGGCACCGAGGTCGAGAAGCCCTCGATGTGTGCCGCCGTCGGACGCGACCAGGTCTGGCCTATGCTGTTGAATCCGGCGTCGCAGCCGCTGTCATTGCCCTGCTCGGGACAGCCGCGGCTCCACAGAAAATCCGGATCGCGCAGCGGCCGTGACACGTCGAAGGCGTAAACCTTGCGGCCGCCCCGTCGCTGGCTGGGGAAAATCAGCACACGTGACCCATCGCGATTCCGGTACAGGCCGGTCGCGCCGTCGAAGAAATAATCCTTCCCCGCGCTGCCCCCGGACAGATTCACCGGCGGGCTGTTGTTGCGCAGCCGCGCCAGTGAGGCCAGATGCTCGGGAGCGACGAAGGACCAGATCTCCTCGCCGCTGTTGCCGGCCACCGCGCGGTAAGCCCCGTCGTTGGCGCCGTAGTAGATCACCGACCCGATCTCGTCGCCGAAGCTGACCGGCTGCGGGCGGGAATGAATCACATCGCCATGAATGGAGGCCCGGGTCTCGTTGGTCACCCCGTCGAGATCCTCGTCGGTCGGATTGAGCCCGGAATCCTCTCCGCGCACGTAGCGGCGCAGTTCGGGACTCAGGCCCGAAGCGGCCAGGTCGACCAGATTGCCACCGGACAGCGTCTTCATGTTCCTGACAACCGGATAATTGCCGTTGGCATCGGGCCGGGCGGTGGCCGAATTGGCCCGGCGCAGAATCTGCGCCACGCCGCCCTTCTCCACGAACGGCCCGTCCGGCACATCCGAATGAGGACTCCCCGAGCCAGCGCAGGTCCCGGCTGCATCCGGATCGTCGCTGATGACCTGACGCCAGTAATCGCCCGAATCGGTGGACCAGAAGCTGGTGGCGCAGTCCGAAAGGAATCCGGTCAGCGGGTTGATGGCCGGCCGGCCATCGACATCGCCCAGGACCACCCGAGCCGCCTCGTCACCCACCAGTTTGAAGCGCTTGAGATTGCCGAACCAGCGTGGTCCGCGCGTCCTGCTCGGCTTGAACAGCCCGATATAGAGTTCGTTGCCGCTCTGGGCACGGTTGCCGGTGTCCACCGGCAGGCTGGGCGAAGCGAAGGTGGAGTTGACCGCCAGGGCCTCGGCGAAGATTTCGGTCAGGGATCGGGTCAGGTCATCCTCGGAACGGGCCTGATAGTACTTGCCGCCGCCTGCGCGGGCCATATTGAACAACAGGGCGGAAAAGGCCGCGTTCTGCTGCGCATTGAACACGTCGATGGTGTAGGTCGCCACCTGCAGGCGCGGGGCATCCGGCGATCCGCCGACCGGCACCCCGACCTGACGCAGGAAACGCGCCCACTCGTCTGCCATCCAGGGGCCACCGGGCGGCGCCGAGAAGCTGCCATTGGCCGTCGCGGTGGTGGTGGTCAGGCGGCCCATGACCTGATAGCTGCTGGTGGCGCCGGCCGCACAGCCGGCGGTGTCCGCGGGCGCCCCGCAACTGCAGCTGGCGTAGGTGCCATTGCTGCAGGCGGCATAGCTGGCGGTATTGCAGGTCGCGGCAGAGGAAGAACAGGCAGCCGCCGGACCCAGGGTTTCCACACTGCTCACGGGCCTGGACACCAGGGTCCTCACCGTGCGGATGCCGCGCGGCTCGTACTCGCTGCGTGGACCGTTGCAGCTGCCTCCGATGTTGACGTAGGCGCAGGACGACCAGCTGGTCGTGGTGGTGGTCTGCTGCCCTGCAACCGGAGAGTTCTGGGTGGTCACCGTGGTCGTGGCCGGGCAGCTGTAGGTCGGCAGCGCCTGCGCGGTGGTGCAGCCCAGGCGGTTCTCACCGGTATAGACCCTGGTCGGCGCCGAGCTGCTCGTGCTGTCCGACACGGTCTGGAGCTGCACCCGCGTCCCGTAGACCGTATAGCGGGCCAGCGAGCAGGCCACCCGGTCACTGTTCTCGCAGTAGCAGCCGTCAAAACCCTGACTCAGGCACTCCGCATTGTTCTCCGCCGCCGTGCAATCACTGGCCGTGCCATAACAGGCGGCGGAATACCCGCGCGGCACGTTGCTTGTCGAAGTGCTCACGCTGTAGTTGGCGAAGGGGATCTGACTGGCGTCACCACCAGCGGCGGTCAGCGCGCTGGCGGCGGCGACGGCATCCCTGGACGGCCCGTTGCTCACGTTGTTGCCGATGAAGATCACGATGGCCCGGCTGCAATCGTCCGCGCCGGTCAGCGGCGAACGGAAGCGACTGAACTGCGCCGTGTAGCCGGTGGGGTCGGCCAGACCCGCCGGGGTGCCGGCGCCGTTCTGCGACTGGTTCAGGCCTCCGAGGTAGTTGTAGACATCCCACATCAGGGTGCCGAAACCATTGCCGCTGCTGCGCTTTTCCAGCGGCGTGTTGATGTTGTTGTAAATCGTGTCCAGGCGTGCCTGCAGCGTCGCACGGTTACTCGCGGAAAGCGGCCGCACATGATGGCGGACATACCCGCCCTCATTGGTCGCGGCACTGCCGGCGGTCGAATATTCCAGCAAGCCGACGTTGATCGAACCCAGCGGGAGGCTGCTGAGCACCTTGCGAATGGCGAGGACCTCGGACTGACCCTGGACCACACCACCGGGCCAGCGTTGCGACTGGCGCGACCAGTTCGCGCTGTTGTCGAGCACGATCAGCACATTGGGATTGCCGAGAGTGCCCGACTCGTTCACGCCGAAGATCTCGATATCCTCGGCCGCTGCCAGAAAGCTCAGCGCGCCAAGAAGAGCGCAGGACAGGAGCAGGCAGAGCCTGCGGAAGAGGTGCTTGGCCGGGCGTGACATGCTGGACTCCATCAGATCGCTACGGACAGGAGGTCGCGATGCTGTCGGTGGCCACCCTGACCGCATAATGGCCAACGACGGTCTGCCTCGCCCCGGTGGCGGCATCGGTGGCCACCGCGGTGACTTCCCACATGCTCATGGCGCAGAGCGAATCATTGCTGACGCCAAGCTGTATCCCCGGATCGACCGCCAGCGAGAACAGGCAGGCCGCGTCCTCGGGGTCATCCAGGTTGAGTTGTGAATTCTGTATGGTCTGGGCCTGGATGCAGAAGGGCTGCGGCTGCAGAGCCACGGTGACATCCGTGACGCCATCGGCATCCAGGTCGAAGCAACGCGTGTTCGCCACCCCGTTGCATCCGGGGGCGAAAATTGCGCCCGGCGCGTTGACCAGACGCGGGCTGCTGATGGCCTCCTCCAGCGTGCTGTTGGCGAGGTCGAGCGCGATGATCTGGTTCTGCAGGTTCTGCACGATCATCAAGCTGGTGCGTCCTGTCGTCTGGCTGGTCACCACCATCAGGCTGAGCAGCAACAGCATGATCAGGCCGATGACCAGGACAGCACCGCGCTGCCGGCGGGATGGCCCGATCACCGACGTCTCCCGGCCACGTTGCGCAGGGTGGCGGTGGCATGGAACACCCGGCGACGGTAATTGTCGGCAAAAGGCCCAAGCACCACCGGCGCACCGTCCACGTCGGCCCCGAGATTGAAGGTCTTGGCCGGCCCGGGATCGAGACTCGGCGTCAGCGAACGGGCCAGCAGACTGACCCGCACCGAGACAACATTGCGCCAGTTCGCCATCCGGCAGGCCGGTGCCGCGCAGGCCTGAAAGCGTGCAGGATCGGCCGTGTAGGCATCCGGCGCGCCGTCCCGGTTGGTGTCGATGCCGTACTCGAAATGCAGGCTTTCGATACCGCTGGCCACCGTGCTGATCACGAAACGTCCGTCCAGCAGCTCGGATCGCTTGAGGGTCGGCACTCCATCGCCGCTCTGCCCGTTGCGGGCGATGAAGTAGATGTGCGTGCGGTAGCGGCGGAACGGCGCACGCGTGACACAGTCGCGCCGGGTCTTGTTCAGCGCCGCGAGGTTGGTATGGAGCAGGAACCAGTCGTCCGAATCGGCGGACAACAGCTCGGTAGGATTGCGGCAGCGCGATGCCTGGAAATACGGCGCGCCAGCCACCAGCGGGCACTCTGCTTCGCCGCCAAAACAGGTGCTGAGCCGCCGGACCACGAGCACGTCGGAACCGGGTCGGGCGTCCGCCACGCAGCTCAGGGCATCCGCCGGAGCATTGTCCAGGCCCTGCACCGGGAAGGGAATCTGCAAATCCAGTTCCGCCAGGCTGGTACCGCAGGGATCGGGCAGGTCGGCGGGAACATCCAGCGTCGCCTCCGCCAGCGCGTGGTCGAACCCACCGTAGAAGCCGGCCAGCTGCAGGTCGATGATCAGCTGCTGCAGCGCGTAGCGCCCGTTCTCGGTCAGCCGATCAGCCCGCTCGAGTTCGTCGCGCGCCCGGCTGCTGCTCACATAAAGAGAGACCAGTGCCGCGAGCACGACCAGCGAGATGGTCAGCGCGATCATCAGTTCAATCAAGGTAAAGCCCAGCGGCCTGCGGCCCACGTTCTGAGGCATCAGTTGCATCGTGGCAGCCCGGCAATCACGGTGGTGGCGGCCACGCGCCGCAGCGCCGGCTCGCCGTACAGGCCCAGACCACAGGCAAGATCCTGCGGCGGCGCCGCCGTGGCCCTGAGCCCCTGCCATGCCACCGACACGCGATACATGCCGGCCCGGCATACCCCGGGGCTCGCATCCGGTGGAACCAGCTCTTCAATACAGCCCCGGGCGCCGATCATGGCGCCCAGTTGCTGCAGGGCCAGAGATTCGTGCACGCCCTGCAGCGCGCGACTCCACTCGCAGCGGTCTGCCTCGGCCCGCGACAGCGACGGGTCGCGGCAATCGCCCGGCACGGCCGCACCCACGCCTAGCGGGGAAGCAGCACCCGTCACGTACGCGGATGCGTTGGCCAGGTTGCTGGCCATGCGCCCGCCCATGTCCTGCAGCAAGGCGATGGCCTGCGAACGCTGATAGGTTTCCAGATGGTCGGTCTGCTGCCGAATCTGCAGACTGGCGATGGCCAGCACACCGAATGACAGAAGCACCATGGCGATCAGCACTTCCAGCAAGGTGAATCCGCGCGCGCGACCGGTGACTTTCAGGCGGATCATGGGCAGGCGGACTTCAGTGTATAGGCATGCCCGCTGGCTTCGGCCGTGACGCAGCGGATACGACCCTGGCCCGCACGATCGCGCAGTTCGAATACCGGCGCGCCCCCGAGGACGCGACCCGAAGGCAGATACACGATCTGCATGCGCCCCCCCTGAATGTTCACCTCGTCCTGAGCCGGGCCAGTGAACAGGACTGTCCCCTGGGTGTTGCGGACGGTCCAGCCACGGGACCAGTCGGACCCCGTGACCGCGAGCTGTACCCGCGCATTGGTCTTGGCGGCCTCACTGCGTGCGAGCAGCAGGCTGGTGTGCAGATCCGACGCCACGCTGCGGACCCTGGCGTCCGCCAGCAGGCCCCGGAAGGACGGCATCGCCAGGGCCGTGAGCACGCCGACAACGGCCAGGACCGTGACGATCTCGACCAGGGAGAAGCCGCTGTGTCCCGATCTCACCATTTGTCCGCGGGCGTCCGGCGCCCGCTCTGATCGATGCTCAAGGCTCCATCGGGCACCTGAGCGGTACCTGCCCTTGGCCTCGCGATGATCGTGAACCCCGGTGGCGGGCCGCTTTCCACCCGCATCTCCGCCTGGTAGTAGCGAGACACCTCGGCGGGCATCGGCATGCCCAGGGCAGCCAAATCGGGGGCGTAGCGGCGACTGTCGCTGAGATACTGCTGCTGGCGCTGCGCGGCTTCGAGCAGGAATTCCTGGGCGCTTGCCCGGCGCCCCTTGCGCACGGCTGCGTCATAGGTGGGAATCGCCACCGCGGCGAGGATGGACACGATCGCCAGGGCCACCAGGATTTCGATCAAAGTGAAGCCTCGTCCCTTCATGACCTTGCGTCGTTCGGGGTGTGACCTACAAATCGCTGGGACAATCCTGACTCCCATCTCCTCGCGCCTCCGCTCGCAGACTCAAGCGGCGGCACATCATAGCGTGAGCGGCCCACCCGGAGCAGCGCGGTCGAAAAATATTTTTCAGGCCGAACGGGCGTTCGTATGCCGGCCCGCCCGTTGCGGGCCAAGGCACCACGGCCGATCTGTGGGATCATCTTGCTCATCACCCATGAGCCCGGTCAACAACCCCATGCCACTGCCGGACTGGTCCGGTCTTATCGTCACGCTCTGGCTGCTGTTCGCCGTGTATGCGGCCGGCCACGCGCTGTTGAGCCGCCGCGACCCGCGCACCGCCTGGGGCTGGATTGCCGTTTGCTGGCTGTTTCCTTTCGCCGGACCGGCGCTGTACTTCATGTTCGGCATCAACCGCATCCGCACGCAGGCGCAGCGCCTGGGCCTGGGATCTCGCGTGCGCGCGCCCGCCGGAAGCTTGCACCGGGATGACGTGCGCAACCACCCCGAGTTCGGCGAGTCCATTCCGACCTGGCTGGAGGAGCTGGTGCGCACCGCTGACCGGGTCACCGGCCTGCCCCTGCTTGGTGGCAACCGCATCGAGCCCCTGCATTGCGGTGATCAGGCCTATCCCCGAATGCTTGAGGCGATCGACAAGGCGGAAGAGTCGATCGAGATGGCCACCTACATCTTCGACAATGACGCCACCGGGCGGCAGTTCGTCGAGGCGCTGGCGCGGGCCCGTGCGCGCGGCGTCGCAGTGCGCGTCCTGGTCGATGGATTTGGCCAGCACTATTCCCTGCTACCGATCACCAGGCTGCTGCGACGGCACGGCATCGAGCATGCGCTGTTCAATCCGCTGCGACTTCTGCCACCGTCGCTGCACCTGAACCTTCGCAATCACCGCAAACTGCTGCTCGTCGATGGCCAGGTCGGCTTCACCGGCGGCATGAACATCGGCGACCGGCACCGGCTGACAGAAAGCGGCCCCGCCGCGCTCGCCGTGGACGTCCATTTCGAAATCCGGGGGCCGCTGCTCGCCCAGCTTGCCCAGGTTTTTGCCGATGACTGGCAGCTCTGCGGGAAACCGGCGCCGCCAGCCACCCCGGCCCTGCCAGCGACCTTCGCCGGCGCCTGCTGCCGGGCGCTCACGGATGGTCCGAATGAGGATTTCGATCATCTGGCGCTGGTCATCCAGGCGGCGATCTCGGCCGCACACCGGGAGGTGCTGATCATGACGCCCTATTTCCTTCCGCCCATTGAGATGGTGGGCGAACTCAAGGCAGCCGCCCTGCGGGGAGTGAATGTGCAGATCATCCTGCCCGAGAAGAGCAATCTGCCTTTCGTTCACTGGGCCACCCGCAACATGCTTGGCGAACTGCTCGAATTCGACGTCCGCGTCTGGTACCAGCCGCTGCCCTTCTGCCACAGCAAGCTCCTGGTGGTCGACGGGGCCTATGCCCAGATCGGCTCCGCCAACCTGGATGCGCGCAGCCTCAAGCTGAATTTCGAACTGGGGGTCGAAGTCTTTGACGGCGCCTTTGCGCAGACGCTGGCCCGTCATTTCGAGGCCGTGCGCGCCCGCTCGCGGGAAATCCCGCTGCAGGAGATCGCGGGCCGGTCGCTTCCGGCCCGGCTGCGTGACGCCATTTTCTGGCTGTTTTCGCCCTACCTGTAGCCCACCGGCTGGCGGCTATTCCCACTCGATGGTCGCGGGCGGCTTGCCGGACACGTCGTAGACCACCCGGCTGACCCCCGGAATCTCGTTGACTATGCGCCGCGACACCGTATCGAGAAACTCGTAAGGCAGATGGGCCCATCGCGCGGTCATGAAGTCGATGGTCTCCACCGCCCGCAGCGCGATCACTGGCGCATAGCGGCGACCGTCGCCGGTCACACCCACGGAATTCACCGGCAGCCAGACAGCAAAGGCCTGACTGACCTTGTCGTACAGACCGGCCGCCCGAAGTTCTCCAATGAATATTGCATCCGCACGGCGCAAGGTCTCCGCCGCCGCAGCGCTGACCTCGCCCAGGATTCGCACGCCCAGCCCCGGCCCCGGAAAGGGATGCCGGTAGACCGACTCTCGCGGCAGCCCGAGTTCCAGCCCGAGTTTGCGGACCTCGTCCTTGAACAGTTCGCGCAGCGGTTCGACCAGCTTGAGCGTCATGGTTTCGGGCAGGCCGCCGACGTTGTGGTGCGACTTGATCACATGCGCCTTGCCGGTGGATGCGCCAGCCGATTCGATGACATCCGGATAGATGGTGCCCTGGGCCAGCCAGCGCACATCAGTGAGCTTGGCAGCCTCCTCGTCGAATACCTCGATGAACAGGCGGCCAATGATCTTGCGCTTGGCCTCGGGATCGCTCTCCCCGGCCAGTGCGGCAAGGAAACGGTCCTGGGCATTGACCCGGATCACGTTCACCCCGAGGTGCTCGGCGAAGGTCTTCATCACCTCGTCGCCCTCGTGAAGGCGCAACAGACCATTGTCGACGAAGACGCAGATCAGCTGATCGCCAATCGCTTTGTGCAACAGGGCGGCGACCACCGAAGAGTCGACCCCGCCGGACAGACCGAGCAGCACCTTGTCGCCGCCGACCTGCTCCTTCACTCGCACCATCGCGTCATGAATGATGTTGCCTGGGGTCCAGGCCCGACCGCAGCCGCAGATCTCGTGCAGGAAGCGGTCCAGGATGCGCTGCCCCTGGGTGGTGTGGGTGACTTCCGGATGGAACTGAACACCGAAGTAGCGACGCTCCTCATCCGCCATGCCGGCGATCGGCACATCCGCCGTGCTCGCCATCAGCTTGAAGCCCTCAGGCAGTGCGGTGACCCGGTCGCCGTGGCTCATCCAGACGTCCAGCAGGCCATAGCCTTCCCCGCTGACCCGGTCCTCGATGTCCCGCAGCAGCGCCGTGTGCCCGCGGGCCCGAATCTCGGCGTAACCGAACTCCTGCGTGTGGCCACCCTCGACCGTCCCCCCGAGCTTCTGTGCCATGGCCTGCATGCCGTAGCAGATCCCCAGCACCGGCACCTGCGCGGCGAACACCGCGTCAGGAATCTCCGGTGCGTTTTGCGCGGTCACCGACTCGGGACCGCCTGACAGGATGATGCCGCGGGCGCCGAAGGCTTCCAGCGCCTCGATCGCCATGTCGCAGGGGTGAATCTCGCAGTACACCCCGGCCTCGCGCACCCGGCGGGCGATCAGCTGGGTGTACTGGGAACCGTAATCCAGGATCAGGATGCGGTCGGAATGGATATCGAGCATGGTGGAAAGGGTCTCATGGGGGTGCCATCCACGAATCGGGCCGACCGTCCGGATCGTTCGTGAAAGGATCCTTTATCAATCTGCGCTATCTGTGGAGTGATGAAATCTGTGCCCGCCGGTGAAGTCGCGAAGGTCTGCAAAAGGCCGGAACCGGCGGCTCAGGAATCCACGCGGTAGTTCGGGGCTTCCTTGACGATCGACACGTCATGCACATGGCTTTCCCGCACACCCGCGTTGGTGATGCGCACGAACTGCGCCTTCTCACGCATCTCGTCGATGCTCCGGCAACCCGTATAGCCCATGCTGGCCCGCAGGCCGCCGACCAGCTGATGCACGATGGCGGACAGGGCGCCCTTGTAGGGGACCCGGCCCTCGATGCCTTCCGGCACCAGCTTCTCGACTTCCTCGGTGGTGTCCTGGAAGTAGCGGTCCTTGGAGCCTTCGCTTCCACCCATGGCTCCGATTGAACCCATGCCACGGTAGGACTTGTAGGACCGTCCCTGATAGAGCTCGACCTCGCCCGGCGCTTCCTTGGTGCCCGCCAGCAGGCTGCCGACCATGACCGAGTAGGCGCCGGCGGCAATGGCCTTGGACACGTCGCCCGAATACCGCACGCCACCATCGGCGATCAGCGGCACACCCTTGCTCTTCAGGGCCTCGGCCACGTTGGCGATGGCGGTGATCTGCGGCACCCCGACACCCGCCACGATCCGGGTCGTGCAGATGGAGCCCGGGCCGATGCCGACCTTGACCGCATCGGCGCCGGCCTCGGCCAGTGCCAGTGCGGCATCCCCGGTGGCGATGTTCCCGCCGATGACCTGGATATCCGGGAAATTACGCTTGACCCAGCGGACCCGGTCGATCACGCCCTTGGAATGCCCGTGCGCGGTGTCCACCACGATCACGTCCACCCCCGCCTCGGCCAGCGCCTGCACCCGCTCCTCGGTGCCCGCGCCGGTACCGACGGCCGCGCCGACCAGCAGGCGTTCGCGGGAGTCCTTGCTCGCATGCGGAAAATCCGTGGACTTCTGAATGTCCTTCACCGTGATCATGCCGCGCAGCTTGAAGTCGTCATTGACCACCAGCACCTTCTCGATGCGGTGCTTGTGCAGCAGGTCCTGGACCTCGGCCTTGCTCGCGCCTTCCTTGACCGTGACCAGCCGTTCCTTCGGCGTCATCGCGCTGGACACCGGGTTCGAGTAACCGGTCTCGAAACGCAGGTCGCGGCTGGTCACGATGCCGACCAGTTCGTCGCCGTCGACCACCGGCACGCCGGAAATATTGTTCGC
>JBFKIN010000037.1:0-13321 GCA_041632255.1 Oceanococcus sp.
CCGTTGTCGCGCAGGCCACTGCGCCCGTAGAGAAGCATGACCGATGCGCTGAGCTTGGCCAGTGGGAAGAGCACGCTGAACAGCATGATCAGCACGCCCACGGCGATCATGTCCAGCGCCCCGGTGGCGGTGAGAACGTGGACCATGTCCAGCACGCTCTTGCTCTGGAAGTAGAGCACCTGGTCGCGGAAGACCACGGGTTCTCCGAGCAGCATGAAGCGCAGTTCCGTGATGCGGGCCTCGACCTCGATCATCGGCGTGAGCACGCCGCAGGCCATCAGCACGGTCGCCAGGCTGGTGAGGGCGAGAAACCGCGATGGAGCGGGTCGTCCGGACTCCATGCGGATCAGGATGAAAAGCGCCAGGCTCAGGCCCAGCAGGGCGAGGGCCAGTTGACGCGCCCTGCGCTCGCGCTCGGCCAGCCGGGCGCTGATGATCGATCGGCAGAAGTTGACCTCGGTGCATTCGTGGCGCTGCTGGATCGCCTCGACCAGGCTCAGGTCGATCGGCGCGAAGGTCGAGCGGGTCAGGTCGAGCAGCACCCGGCGGATCGCCTCGTTCAGTTCCTGACGGGCCTCTGGCTTGTCCATTTCCTGCAGGATAATGTCGGCGTACTCGGGGATCGCGGTGCGGATATCGTTCACGTCCACGAAAATGTCGGCAAAAGCCTGTTTCAGGCGCCCGCTGGTTTTCTCCCACCAGCTCTGGTTGCGCTGGAGGTTCTGCTTGCGCATGTAGCGATCGACTTCGACGATCAGGGTGTCCAGCATCCGCTGCATGCTGCGCTTGATCGCCGCGCGGTTGCCCGCGTCGAGCTTGAAGTTCGTGATTTTCTTCTCGACGATCAGACTGATGTG
The DNA here is from genome assembly GCA_041632255.1 of Oceanococcus sp. GTDB lineage: Bacteria > Pseudomonadota > Gammaproteobacteria > Nevskiales > Oceanococcaceae > Oceanococcus. The sequence goes on from JBFKIN010000037.1 coordinate 858, forward strand.
GTCGACCCAGCGATTGGCGTTGAACAGCCCGTATTTCACGTCGTCGAGTTCTGCCAGTTCCTGGCTCAGCTGCTGGCTGTCCCGCAGAGTGTCGATCAGTTGCCAGGCCAGTATCGCGGCGCCTGCCAGCATGGCCGCCAGAAGCAGGCTGACCAGCGGCTTGCTGTTTTTGTTTTGTGTCATTGAACCCCCAGGAGTCCCCCATGCTGCAACGCCGGGAAATCGATTACCAGCTTTACGAGATGTTTGAGGTCGAAAGATTCTGCCGCCACCCGCATTTCTCCCAGCATGACCGGGGCACCTTCGATGCCATTCTGGACAGCGCCCAGCGTATCGCCGAGGAGACTTTCGCCAACCATGCCGCGCTGGTCGATGCCGAGGAGCCGCAATTCGACAAGGGCCGGGTGATCATGCGACCCGAGGTGGCCGAGGGGCTCAAGGCGTTCGTCGAGGCGGGATTCATGGGCACCAGCTTCGACGAGGCGGATGGTGGTTTGCAGCTGCCCTACACGGTCGGGCAGGCGCTGACCTGGATTTTCACGGACGCCAATGTGGGCACTTCCGCGTACCCCTTCCTCACCATGGCGGCGGCCAATCTGATTCGGGCCCATGGCAGCCCGGTGCAGAGACAGCGCTACATGGCGCCGATGATCGCGGGGCGCTGGTTCGGGACCATGTGTCTGTCCGAGCCGCAGGCGGGTTCCTCCCTGGCGGATATTCGCACCCGCGCCGAACCGACCGGTGACGGGGATTACCGCATTACCGGCACCAAGATGTGGATCTCCGGAGGCGAGCACGAACTGTCGGAGAACATCGTTCACATGGTTCTGGCCAAGGTGCCGGGCCAGCCGGCAGGCACGCGCGGCATTTCCCTGTTCATCGTGCCCAAGTACCGGCTGGATGAGCAGGGCGGTCCAGGGCCGCGCAACGACGTGGTGCTGGCCGGTCTCAACCACAAGATGGGATACCGGGGCACGACCAACACCTTGCTCAATTTCGGCGAAAACGGTGATTGCCGCGGGGAACTGGTCGGCGAGCTGAATCAGGGTCTGGCCTGCATGTTTCACATGATGAACGAGGCGCGCATCGGGGTGGGGCTGAATGCGGCGCTGCAGGCCTACAGCGGTTACCAGCACTCGCTGGATTATGCCCGCCAGCGCCCGCAGGGCCGTCCGGCAGGCGAGCGCGATCCGGAGCAGCCACAGGTCATGATTACCCGGCATGCGGATGTGCGGCACATGCTGCTGCGGCAGAAGGTCTATGCGGAGGGTGCTCTATCCCTTTGCCTATACGGCGCTTCGCTGGTCGATGAGCAGCGGGTTTGTGACGACGAGGCCCGGCAGGCCGAGCTGGAGACGGAACTGGCCATCCTCACCCCGATGATCAAGGCCTGGTCGGCGCATTACGGCTGCGAGGCCAATTACTGGGGCCTGCAGATTCTGGGGGGCTACGGCTACACCCGCGACTACCCACTGGAGCGCATCTATCGTGACAATCGCCTGAATCCCATCCACGAGGGGACCAATGGCATCCAGTCTCTGGATCTGCTCGGTCGCAAGGTCATGCAGAATCAGGGTGCCGCGCTGCGCCTGCTGATGAGCCGTATCGAAAGCAGCATCGCCGGCCTGCCGGAGGTGCAGGGGCTGCCGGCTCTGGGGCAAGAGCTGGCGGCAGCGGCACAACAGGCCGGGCAGACCACCCTGGTGCTGGGGCAGTGCGCGGCCCGGGGGGAGACCGAACGTTTCCTCGCCAACTCCTGGACCTATCTTGAGATGCTCGGTCATGTGACGGTCGGCTGGATGTGGCTGCGGCAGGCCGAGGTGGCGGCCCGGGCGCTGGAGCAGGGTGCCGCCGATTCCGCCTATTACCGCGGCAAGCTGCAGGCCTGTGAGTATTTCTTCCGCTGGGAGTTGCCCAAGGTGGGCTACTGGGCTCAGCAGCTCCGGCGGCTGGATGACACCGTGCTGCGCTTCGAGGATGCGGGCTTTTGAAATCCCGTGAAGGCTTTGCCTTCATCAGCCGAGATGCGTCGGGCGCGGCGGGTCCGGCGGTCTGTTGACCGGCCTGCCCGCGGAGGATTCTGGCGCTGGCCGGCGGACAGCCGCCGGCTGCAATGCGCGCCGGGCCGCTGGTCACCGCTCCCGGTGGCGGTGAACCGGGGTTCAGGCCGGGGAGCTTGTACGGATCAGGCCAACCGCACGGAATTTTCGGGGAAATCCTCGATGTGGCTGGCGATGGCGTCGGTTTCGATGAGTGTTGCCAGTTCGTCGGCCATGCGCTGGCACTCGTCAGTGGCCCGCTTCCAGTCCGCGAAGAGCCGGTCCTGATCGCCGTTGTAGCGGGCGAAGTCCTTGCGATCAGGAATCTTTCCGTTCGGCAGGCGGGCCAGCATGGCGTCAGACGGGGCGATCAGCAGGACCCGGTCCAGGTGATGGGCGTGCGGCTTGCGCCAGGGCAGGAACTTGTCCAGCCATCCGGGGACGATCCGGGTGGAGAAGTGCGGAAAAAGGACCAGGCCATCACCGACACCGAAGTGCAGGTCCATGTGATAGTCGATCAGTCCGCCATCTCGGTGCATGCCGGGGGGCGCGCCGGGAATGTCCGCAATGCCGCGCATCATCAGAGGGATGGAAGCGCTGGCCATGAGAGCCGGCTTGATGTTGTCGGCGTTCAGCGCCACTTCATGGGTGACGAAGCTGTCTTGAAAGGGCAGGAAAGGACCACGTCCCGCCGGATGATGGAATACCACCCGTTCCACATGCTGCGCCAGTCGCTGGCGGGACAGCATGTTGGACAGGGCGATCTGGGCGAGGCCGGCCTTCAACTGCCGGGGCTCCTCCACCGCCGCCCGCCCCCGACACAGTGCCGTGATCAGATGGGGGCGCAGGTAAGCGTGCCCGAGCAGTTGTGGCACATGGCTGTCGGGCAACAGCGCGTCGAGCAGTTCCGCGCAGACCTGGCTGATCTCCTGTGAATCTGGCGCCTCGGAATAGCGCTGCTCGTTCAGATAGGCCTGCTCGAAACGGTCGATGGCGGCAACCGGATCGTCCTGCGCCACCGCCGTGAAACGCCAGGTGGCGATGGAGGCGCCGATCGTATGCAGGGGCTGCCTGCGGCCGGCGAACCAGTGCCCGAAGAGCAGGCGGTCGATGTGGGACAAGGCCAGCCACTTCGGGCCGCCGGCCGCGCCCGCGAGGACGCGGACCTGCTCCTGCCGGAGACCTTCGCGCTCTATCAGGGTGCGGGCCGCTTTGCCCGCACGCAAAACCAGGGAAGAGGCAGTCATGCGCGGACCGGAATGTGATCGATGATCAGGTTGAGGGCGCGCACGGTCCGTTTCCAGTCTTCCGAACTCTCCAGGCGCAGTGAACCGAATCGCTGGTGGTGCTGGTAGGCCAGGCCGAGGTGGACCATGCCGGCGGACAGCACCGAGAGCATGGCGCGCAGCTGCGGATGGATGGTTCGCTCGTCCTGCGAGAGGGTTTCTGAAATCTGATCGGAAAACTGGCCCAGGGCATCTTCCATCACCCGGGTGAGGGTGGGATTGCCGGACATTTCCCAAGCCAGGATGGCCATGGTCTGGGGGCGCTTGCCCAGTCCCGTGATGAAATTCAACATCACGCGTTTGATGCGCTCGCGCAGGTCCATGGCAAAGAATTCATTCAGAGGGATGTCGATGATCTCTTCGCGGGTGGGCCAGAAATCCTCGCTCGTCACGAACTCGTTGAGCAGGCCCTCCAGGTCGCCAAAGTAGCGATAGATCAGGACCTTGGCCACGCCGGCATCGGTGGCGATACGGTTGATGCCCAGGGCGGAAAAGCCCTCGTCCACCAGCAGGCGTTCGACCGTGCGCAGGATACGCCGCTTGGTGTGTTCCTTGTTCTTCCTGGGCAGGGTCATGCGCGTATGTTACCGGGAGTTACCGATCGTTAACAACGGGCCGCAGCGCGCTGTCTCTGGCCGTTTCAATTCGTTACACTGAATCGATGAATCCAGTGCGGTAATCCGCATTCCTTGAAAAAATAGCAGGATTGACAATGGCTTATGAAACGGTCGTCGTTGAGCAGTTTGACGGCGTAAGTAAAATTACCCTGAATCGTCCGGATCGCCTGAACGCGCTGTCCTTCCAGCTCCTGGATGAGCTGCAGCAGGCCCTGCGGGCGGCTGCGGAGGATGAGGGTTGCCGTTGCGTGCTGGTGACGGGCGCCGGGCGTGGCTTTTCCTCCGGTGCCGATCTGATGGATGCAGCCCAGGGTCTCAAGCCCGGGCAGCGGCCGGACCTCGGGGCGCCTCTGGAGGATCGCTACCACCCGGTGCTTCGCCAGATCCGCGGCATGGCCAAACCGGTGATCGCCGCCATCAACGGCACGGCGGCCGGTGCGGGCCTGAATATCGCGCTGGCCTGCGACATCGTGGTCGCGGCCCGTTCGGCCAAGCTGATCCAGGCCTTCAGCAATATCGGTCTGGTGCCGGATGCCGGTGGCACCTGGTCGATTCCCCGCCTGATCGGTCGGGCCCGTGCATTGCGCTGGATGATGAGTGGCGAGCCGCTGCTGGCCGAGCAGGCGCTCGACTGGGGACTGCTGACCGGGGTGTACGACGACGCGGCCCTGGCGAAAGAAGCGGACGATCTGGCCCGCAGCATGGCGGCGCGTCCGACCCTGGCCCTGGCGGCCATCAAGCAACTGGTTGATCGCAGCCTCGACCATGATCTGGAAGCCCAGCTGGCGCTGGAGGCCTCGACCCAGACGCGCGTCGGATTTTCCGACGATGCCTGGGAAGGCATCATGGCCTTCGTGCAGAAGCGGCCGGCGCAGTTTCAGGGGCGCTGAGCCCAGGCCTGCCGGTCAGCGGCTGGCGCGCGGTCTGATGGGTGACTTGGGGAAAGTCCCGTTCCGGTGCCAGGAAAAACACCGCGACGTCGGCGACGCGCCCGGCCGGGGACCAGGCGCGCCGCACAGGCCGTGATCAGGCGGCGCTCGCCAGTGCCGCCGCGGCGGCTTCGCCCCGGTCTATCGCGGCAAAGCGCCGGAGGTGATGCAGGCGGTCGCCGAACAGATTGCCGAAGGCGGTCAGGCGACGGAAGTAATGGCCGACATCCAGTTCTTCTGTCACGCCGATGCCACCATGCAGTTGCACCGCCTGCTGGGCGACGAACTTGCTGGACTTGTGCAGGTAGGCCTTGGCCGCGGAGACCGCTTTCTGCCGCTCCGCACGATCGGAATCGGTGAGCTTGAGCATCAGCATCAGGATCATCGACTGGCTCTGCTGGACCTCGACGAACATGTCCACCATGCGGTGCTGCAAGACCTGGAAGGCACCGAGCGGCATGCCGAACTGCTTGCGTGTCTTGCTGTAGTCCACCGTGCGGCTGAGCAGGGCCTGCATGGCGCCATAGGCTTCCGCGCAGCTGTACGCGGTGGCCAGATCGATGACATCTTCGAGCGCTTCCAGCACATCCTGACCAACGCGTTGCGCTGGCGCGTCATCCAGCTGCAACTCGGCCGCGACGCCACCGCCCAGTACGGCGTAGGACTGCAGGCTGACGCCGCTGGCCCCGGCTTCCACCGCGAACAGGCCCAGGCCCTGGCGACTGTCGGCGTCGCCCTGGGTGCGGGCGATCACCAGCAAGGTGTCCGCGTTGGGTGCATTCAGCACGAGGGACTTGCGTCCTTTCAGATGCCAGCCGTCACCCGTCTGCTGGGCCCGGCACTCGCAATGGCTGAGGTTGTAGCGCGCGCTGGATTCGGCGTAGGCGAGGGCCATCTGCTGTTCTCCGGCCAGCATGGGCGTCAGCCATTGCTGCTTTTGCTCCGGGCTGCCCACACGCGCCAGCAGCTGACCGGCCAGCACGACATTGGCCAGATACGGCTCGATGCACAGGCCGCGTCCCATCTCTTCGGCGAGCAGCAGCAGCTCGGCGCTGCCGTAGCCCAGGCCGCCATCGTTCTCGGCAAAGGGCAGGGCCTGCCACTGCAGCTCGGCGAACTGTGCCCAGACTTTGGCGCTGTAGCCGCTGGGGCTGGATGCGATCTTGCGGTAGTCCTCGAAATCGTAGCCGTCCTTGAGGAAGCGGGCCACGCTGTCCTTGAGCATCAACTGCTCGTCGGTGAAGGAAAAGTCCATTGCGTGCTCCTTACAGGCCCAGGGCGAATTTCGCCAGGACGTTTTTCTGAATTTCGTTGGTGCCGCCGTAGATGGTGCTGGCGCGGCCGATGTTGTAGGCGCTGGTGGCACCCGCGTAGGCCGGATCGGCGATCGGCTCCGCCTGCCAGGGCAGTGACGCCAGGCCGCCCAGTTCGACCTTGAACTCCGAGAGAGCCTGCTGCAGTTCCGTGCCCTTGACCTTCAGGCCTGAGGACTCCGGCCCCGGCGGCTTGCCGCTTTCCGCCCGCTCCAGCGCCCGGAGATTGGTGTATTCCAGGGCCAGCAGTTCCACATCGAGGGCGGCGATGTCCTCGGTCACCCGGCTGTCATTGCGCAGGACCGGGTCCCTCTCCTGCAGGGTCTTGAGTTCCCGGATCGCGGACTTGCACATCGGCACGCCGGCGATGCCGGTGCGCTCATGACCGAGCAGGAACTTGGCGATGGTCCAGCCCTTGCCCTCCTCGCCGACCCGGTTGGCTACCGGCACCCGCACATCCTTGAAAAACACTTCGTTCAGATGATGCTGGCCGTCGATGCTGTGGATCGGGCGCACCTCGATGCCGGGGGTCTTCATGTCGATCAACAGGAAGGAGATGCCCTCCTGCTTGCGTTCGCCCTGGCTGGTTCGGACCAGGCAGAAAATCCAGTCGGCGATGTGGGCGGATGTGGTCCAGATCTTCTGGCCGTTGACGACATATTCGTCGCCATCGCGCTCGGCACGGGTCTTCAGGGAGGCAAGGTCAGAACCCGATCCTGGTTCGGAGTAGCCCTGGCACCACAGGCGGGTGCCGCCCGCAATGTGCGGGAGGTGTTCGGCTTTCTGCTCCGCCGTCCCGAAGGCCATGATGACCGGGCCACACATGTTGATGCCGAAAACGCTGTGACCGGGCACGTTGGCGCGGGCGCATTCCTCGTCCCAGATGTAGCGCTGGGTCGCGGTCCAGCCCGGGCCACCGTATTCCTTCGGCCAGCTCACGGCGAGCCAGCCCTTGCTGGCCAGAGTCTGTTCCCAGGCCATGATCTGCTCGCGTTCGAAAGTCAGCGCGGGTGGAAAGTCCGGCTTGTTGGCGGCCAGCCAGTCGCGGACTTCCTGCTGGAAAGCTTTTTCCTCGGCCGTGAATTCGAGATTCATGACGGCGCACTCCTGTTGAACAATAGGTGAATGGGGCAAGCCCTCGATGTTAACGAGCGGTAACATCGGCTGCAAGTGGCCGCCGACGGCGCCCAGAACAACACGGCGCTAGCTACAATGCGAGGCCGTCCACGACAGAGAGTTTCCATGCGATTGATCCCCATGCGGTCCGCCATCCCGATCCTCCCGGCGCTGCTTTTGGCGGCCTGTAGCGGTGCGGATCGCGCTCGTGGGGGGGAGGACGTGCGCATGCAGGTGATGACGTCGCTGCCGCCGGGACAGTCGGGATACTTCTCGACCGAAGGCCAGGCTCTGGGGATGGTTACCGGTAACCCGGCGGACTACGGTGAACACATTGACGACCAGCGCCTGATGCACTGGTCCTCGCAATTCAAGGACGGCCGCTTCCAGGACATCCGCGGGCGGCAACCCGACCTGAGCCCGCGCGAAGGGGTGTCCATCTACTTCGACGCATTCGGCGTTCCCGCGGTCTACGCCGAAAGCGTTGAGGATCTCTGGTACGGCGCAGGTTATGTGATGGCGCAGCAGCGCCTGTTCCTGATGGATGGGGTGCGCCGGGAGGCGCGTGGCACCCTGGCCGAACTGACCGGCCCGAACACGGTGCCGCAGGACATCAAGACGCGGGTGCTGACCTACAGCGAGGCGGAATATCAGGCCATGTTTGAAGGCTTGTCCGAGACTGCGAGGCAGTCCATCAGTGGTTACGTGGCCGGTGTCAATGACCGCATAGCCGAGGTGCTGGCCGACCCGACGCTGCTGCCAGCCGAATACGGGCTGCTCAGCAGTCTGCCCGAGCCTCTGAGTATCACCGATGTGGTGGCGGCGGGCGTGCTGATGACCCGCTTCGTGGCTGCGGAAGGCGGGAACGAAATGGAGAACGTGATCGCATTGAAGCAGTTGCAGGAGATGCACGGCGAGCAGAAGGGGAGGCGGATCTTTCGCGACCTGTTCTGGGTGGATGACCCGAAGGCGGCGGTGACGATTCCTCCCGGCGAGGGGCGGTTCAGCAATATCACCACCCCGCCGGGTGAGCGGCTGGCAGTGTTCGAGGCGCAGGCGGATTTTGCCATCGGTCTGCCCGATGAGCTGCTGCGCGGCCCGGGCACCGGCGATGCGCCGGCTCCGGCGGCGCCGCTGCTCGGTAAGGCGCTGCGCCACCCGGCGGCCCAGGCTGCCCGCTATCTGCAGGCCTTCCTGGGTAATCTGCATGGCGGTTCCTACATGGTCGTGCTGCGCGGTGACAAGACGGCCAATGGACTGCCTCTGATGTACAACGGCCCGCAGCTGGAATACACCTATCCGAGCACGCTGGTGGAACTGGAAGTGCACGGGGCCGGCTTCCACGCCCGCGGCGCGACCGTGCCGGGCCTGCCGGTGGTCGGAATCGGCAACGGCAAGCGCATCGCCTGGGGGCTGACCACCGGCTATTCCAAGACCATCGACAGTTTCATCGAGGACACTTCGGTGGGTGACGGGCCAAACCAGTATCGCCATGCGGGCACGGTCAAGGACATGGACTGCCGGACGGAGACGGTCAGCTACCGCCAGGCACCAGACGGCGTTCCTGCCGGGCCGCCGGTCTTCAGCGAAGAGGTCGAGGTCTGCCGCACCGTGCACGGGCCGGTCGTGGCGCGCAGCGGGGACGGCAGTCTGGCCCGCAGCGTGCAGTACGCCATGTGGGGACGGGAAGTCGACACCATCGAGGGCATCATCGCCTGGCAGCAGGCTGACAATTTGGCCGAGTTCCGGCAGGCCATGGAACTGGTGACCTGGAACGAGAACACCATGTACGTCGATGCCGACGGCAATATCGCGTACTTTCACCCCGGGCTGCACGCGCTGCGCCACCCGTCCACCGACCTGCGTCTACCCAATCGCGGCACGGGGGAGCAGGACCATCTGGGCTTCATGGCCTTCGAGGATCTGCCGCAGTCGATCAATCCCGCCCAGGGTTGGCTGGCCAACTGGAACAACAAGCCGGCTTTGGGCTGGGGCGATGGTATCGGCGGTAACGCCATCACCCGGCCGTCGGCGCCGGTACAGCGCGTGGTGAACTGGCAGCGCCTGCTTGCCGCCGAGAACGGTATCGATCTGCAGCGTCTGATCGAGCTTGATCGGCAGGCGGGGCGGATCGACGTGCGGGCGCAGGCCTGGCAACCGCTGATTCGGCAGGCGCTGGGATCCGGAGTGCTGGGGGAGCAGGAGGCTGCCCTGGCCAGCCTGCTGGCTGCCTGGGATGGGCTGCATTACAACCCTGAGATCGACATCGAGGATGAGGGCGCGTTGGACCGCCCGGCCGAAACCGTCTTCGACGTATTCGTGCGCGCCATGCGGCAGCAGCTGTTCGGCGCTGTGCTGCCCGAAGCCTTGTTCGAGCGCATGAGTGATGTCGGCAATCATGAATACGATGCCTCGCCGCTGGACAATCTGGTCTTGAAGGTTCTGAACCCGGGCATCTCCGGCATTCCGTTGCTGGAGGACTACAGCCAAGGTCTACAGCCGGCAGCGTGGATCCAGCAGGGACTGTTGCTCGCCCGTGTGATCCTGGAAGCCGAGTACGGCTCGTCGGACCTGCAGGACTTTCGCCGGGTGCATCATCGGGACAGCGTGTGCTCGCTGACCGGCGGTGTGATCGGCCCCTGCCTCACCATGCCGCACCAGGATCGCGGCACCTGGAACGAGATCATCGGTTTTGATTTCGCCGCGCCCTGAAGTCCTGTGCCTGGCAGCCGCCCTGCTCGGCGGGTGCGCGGTCATTGGCCTTCCCGCGCCGCCATCCGGGCCTGCCGAATGCGTGGCGCTGTACCAGCAGGTTGACGCCGCGGTGGACCGGGCCGGAGTGCGGGACGGTGGTGCGCATCGGCCGCCAGGGTTTCCCTATCTGCGCAGCGACCGTTTCCTGGCGTCCTTCGCCGCTGAACTGAGCGAAGGCCAGTGGCTGGACTGGCTGGCCCGGCTACGCCAGCTCGATCTGGAAGCCCGTTACGCCGAACTGGCCAATCTGAACAACCCGAACTGGGCGCAGGGCAAATGGGCGGCGCTTCAGGACTGTGGCCGACGCTGGGCGGCGCTGGATGCGCAGTCGCCACAACGCATGCAGCGGCTGCGCGATGCTGTCGCTGTGCCGGATGACTACTCCGATGTGGCGCGCGCCCTGGGCGTCTATCCCGTTTCCGCGCTGTTGCTGCGCCTGGGCGTGGCCGGCTACCAGCAGGACATTCTGCGCGACTATCGCGGCGAGTGGGATGGGCCAGCAGCCAACTGGCAACTCTGGCAGCCGGCCCAAGCCCCTGCAGCGCCCGCCAGACCGCCCGCCTGGCGCCGGGACAGTCTCGGTATCCCGCACCTCGACGCGCAGGAGCAGCAGCGCTTGCTGGATGCGCATGCGCCGGCTTTTCTGATTGACCAGCGGGGTGAATTTGATGAACCCGGCCGGCCCTTGCCAGGGGGCGGATTCGAAGCCCGACCCGAGATGTTCCAGCGGTTGGGCTGGACCCGTTTTCACGGTCAGGTGCTGCCCCAGCTCATCTACGTGGTCTGGTTCTCCGAGCGGCCGGCTCGCGGTCTGCTGGACCCCTATGCCGGCCCGCTGGACAGCGTGATCTGGCGTGTCACGCTGGGTCCGGACGGCGCGCCGCTGGTTTACGACAGCGTACACAGCTGTGGTTGCTATCACAGCGTGTTTCCCGCCCGGCAACTGACCCGGGCCGCCCGTGGCAGCATCTGGCAGGAGCGTCCCGTCATGCCCCAGGGCCAGGTGCCCTGGTCGGAACTGGCCGTGGTGCTCGACAGCGGCCGCCATTATGTCCGTCGTGTGATTCCCCGCCAGCAGGCCCGCGCGCTGGCGAATCAGTCAAGGGAACTCCTGCTCCGGCCGTATGACGCGCTGCGCAGTCTGCCGGTGAGCCGCAACCGGCGAGCCAGCCTGTTCCAGCCGGATGGCCTGGTGTCGGGCAGCGAACGCCTGGAGCGCTACTGGTTGTGGCCCAGCGGGGTGCCGGATCCCGGCGCCATGCGGCAATGGGGCCGACATCCCACCGCTTTCGTCGGCCGTGCGCATTTCGATGATCCGCGCGCGCTGGAACGCTGGTTCGCCGCGCCTGCGCCCTGAGCCTGTGCTGTCATCGTCTGCCGCTTCGGGTTAGATTGCCTGCGAACCGAACTGGGAGTTGTTGCGATGAGATGGCTTCAGGGTCCGGCTGTGGCCGGGATTGTCATGCTGTTGGCCGCTTGCGGTGGACAGGATCGGGCAGCGGGCCCGGTTTCGGGCGCCGTGCCTACCCCGCCACCGCAGGTGGCTGAACTGTACAACCGCAGCTGCCGCAGTTGCCATCACAATGGCGCCGGCGGTGCGCCGCGCACCGGACGCGCGCAGGACTGGGAGCCGCGCCTGTTCCAGGGTCTGGATGTGCTGCTCGACCACACCATTTCCGGCTACAAGGGCATGCCGCCCATGGGCATGTGCATGGACTGCGACGAAGAGCAGTTCATCGGCCTGATCGAGTACATGGCTGGTCAGGAACTGGAGTAGGGCATGGCGATGAACCGGCGTGATCTGATCCGGCAACTGGCCGGCCTCGGTCTGTTAAGCAGCTTTCCCGCTGGCGCCCTGGCGGCCCGGCGCAAGCGCATCCTGCCCTGGCGCAACTGGTCCGGGGCGCAGTCCTGCATTCCCGCGCAGCGCGCCGCCCCGGCCGACGAGGCCGAACTGGCGGATCTGATCCGCAATGCACCCGGGGAGGTGCGACCGGTGGGATCCGGGCACTCCTTCAGCGCCCTGGTGCCCACGGATGACACCCTGGTCACACTGGCCCGCATGAGCGGCATGATCGGCCACGACCCGGAAGCCCTGCAGGCGGAATTCTGGGCTGGTACGCCGATGTCCCAGATGGGCGAGCCCCTCAAGGCCATTGGTCAGGCCCTGCCCAACATGGCGGACATCGACTATCAGACCCTGGCCGGCGCTCTGGCCACCTCCACTCACGGCACGGGGGTGAACTTCCCCTCCTACTCCAGCGGCGTTGTCGGCCTGCGGCTTGTCACTGCCGATGGCGAGATCCTGGATTGTGACGCGCAGCAGAACCCGGAGATTTTCCAGGCGGCTAAAGTCTCCTTGGGTGCGCTGGGGATCATGACCCGGGTCAGGATGCAGAACCGCCCGGCC
>JBFKIN010000038.1:0-13289 GCA_041632255.1 Oceanococcus sp.
GATGGCGAGGCGGCCGGGTTCGTCAAGGACGGGAATATCGAGGTGGGCGGGTCCCTGCCGGTGAACACCAATGGCGGCCTGATCGGCGAAGCCTATATCCACGGCATGAACAATATCACCGAGGCCGTGCGCCAGATTCGGGGTACTGCCGCCAACCAGGTGGCGGACGTTCAGCACGCACTGGTGTCCTCCGGCATGGCCGGCGCGGTGCTGGGGCGGGGATAGTCTTGTCTGCGGCCGACGCTGCGCGGACCCTGATGGCGCCCACCGGGCTCACGGTGGGCGAAGTCGATAATCTTGAGCTGGGTGTCAGCTGGTGGCCGCCGCAGGGTTCGGACATCGTGTTCGTCGGTCTCGCCGGCGGCGGCATGAAGCGGCAGTACTTTGACCTGCAGGGCGGCTTCAGCTTCGTCGCGGCCATGCGGGCGCGCGGACATGGCTGCCTGCTGGTCGACCACCCGGGCGTGGGGGACAGCGACCGGCCGTCTGATGGCTACCTGCTCAGCCCCCGCTTGCTGGCCGAGGCGCATCATCGCGCCCTGGGGGCCCTGCGCGGCAGCCTGCCCGAGCTGGCCGCCGCGCGTACGGTCGGTGTCGGTCATTCCATGGGCGCCTTGATCAGCCTGATCCAGCAGGCCGGGCACGGCAGTCACGCCGCCTTGGTGCTGCTCGGTTTCGGCTTTGATGGCTTGCCGCAATACCTGCCCCCGGCAGCGCGCGCCTTGCTCAATGATCGGGCGGCCCTGGAGGCCGCCAGCGTCGAACTCGCGCGGGGGCTGTTTCGTGAGCCTTATCCGATCGTGTCGCAGGGTGGCAATGGCGGCCTGTACGCGGGAAGCAATGCCGAGCCCGGCGCGCTGGAGGCGATCCGCAATGTGAGCACCCACCTGCTGCCGCTGCCCGCGTTCATGTCGATGTATCCGCATCACTGGGATGCGCTGGCCGCTCGGGTGAAAGTGCCTGTCCTCATCGCTTTGGGTGATAAGGATTTGGTCAAAGCGCCGGATAATGTGGATCAGCTGTTCTCCGGCAGTCCGGGGGCCGAGGTTCTGGTCCTGCCGGAGACCGGGCACAGTCAGTTCGTTTTCGCCTCGCGGGCCGAGTTGTTCGCGAAGATCGACCAGTGGGTCGAACAGATATGAGACAGGAGTTGTGAGATGTCCACAGTGGCCCTGAAAGCCGGAGCACGGTTCAAGAGCGCGGTCTGCGATACCCAGGTCATGGTCATCAAGGCCCCGGCCGGCGACTACGCGCTGGAATGCGGCGGTGCCCTGATGGTCGCGCCCACCGAGGAGGGCGGCGGCGAACTGAACACGGACCTCGCTGGCGGCACCCTGATGGGAAAACGCTATGTCAATGGCGACGAAAGTATCGAGATGCTGTGCACCAAGCCGGGCCAGGGCAGCCTGGTGCTCGATGGGGAGCCCCTGGCCGTGAAGCAGGCCAAGCAGCTGCCGTCCTCCGACTGACGGACGCGCTGTCAAAGCCCGTGCTGAGTGCTCTGGCGCATGAGGAACTGAACCGATGAACATATCGATGCTACTGGACATGGCGGCCGATGCTTTCGGCGAACGCACCGCCGTGGTCTGCGGGAATGCGTCGCTGACCTATGCCGAACTGCGCCAGAAAGCCCAGCGCGCAGCCGTGAAGCTGCGCGAGGCCGGTGTGGAGCACCTGGCCCTGCTGGACGTCAACGGACCCGTTCTGCCGGTCGCGATTTTCGCCGCGGGCTACGCCGGCATTCCCTATGTGCCGCTGAACTATCGTCTGACCCGGGCGGAAATCAACGAATTGCTGGGGCGTGTGACGCCCGCCCTGCTGGTGGTGGGCGATCAGTTCCGCGATCAGGTGGAGCCGCGCGATGATCTCGTCTGCATCGCCAGCACCGAGTTCATGAGTGCGCCGCCCGCGGCCTTCGAGGAAGAATTCATCGATCCGGCCAGCGTCGCCGTGCAGCTGTTCACGAGCGGAACCACGGGCAAGCCCAAGGCCGCGCTGCTGCGCAACGAGAATCTGATTGCCTACATCGTCGGTACGGTGGAGTTCGGCGCGGCGGCGGAGCAGGATGCGGTGCTGGTCACGGTCCCGCCTTACCACATTGCCGGCATTTCGGCGGTACTCAGCTCGACCTACGCCTGCCGGCGCATGGTGCAGCTGGAGAACTTCGAGCCGCGAGCCTGGCTGAAAGCCGCACAGGACGAGATGGTCAGCAATGCTTTTGTGGTGCCGACCATGCTCAGCCGGATCATCGAAGAGATGCAGCAGATGAAGGAGAGCTTCGAGCTGCCGAACCTGCGTGCCATCGCCTATGGGGGCGGCAAGATGCCGCTGGCCACCATCGAGCAGGCCATGAGCCTGCTGCCGCAGGTCGACTTCACCAATGCCTACGGCCTGACCGAAACCAGTTCCACGGTCGCGGTGCTGACGCCTGACGATCACCGTCTTGCCGCGGCCAGCGACGATCCCGCAGTCCGCAAGCGCCTGAGCTCGGTGGGCCAGCCCACCGGCGCGGTGGAAATCGAGATCCGGGACGACAGCGGGAAGGTGCTGGGTGCGAACCAGGCCGGCATGATTTTCGTGCGTGGTGGTCAGGTCTCCGGCGAGTACAAGGAGCAGGGCAGTACGCTCAGCGATGATGGCTGGTTCTGTACCCGTGATCTGGGCTATCTGGACGAAGCGGGCTATCTGTTCCTGGAGGGCCGCGAGGATGATGTGATCGTGCGGGGCGGCGAGAATATCTCTCCGGGTGAAATCGAGGACGTGCTCATCTCCCACCCGGCGGTCGCGGACGCTGCGGTTGTGGCCATCCCTGATGCGCAGTGGGGGGAAGGTGTCGCCGCAGCGGTGGTGCCGGCACCGGGCGCGAGCGTCAGCGTCGAGGAACTTCAGGCCCTGGTGCGCGAGCAGCTGCGTTCCTCGCGGGTGCCGCAGCAGATCGAGTTTCGCAATGAACTGCCGTACAACGAGCTGGGCAAGATTCTGCGCCGGGTGATCCGGCAGGAACTGGCGCAGGCAGCCCAGGCCGCCTGAGCGGAGGACCCCATGTTTGAAATTGACCACGACATCGAGATCCAGGCCCCCGCTGAAGCGGTCTGGGCGGTGATCACCGACTTTGATCGCTATCCAGAGTGGAACCCCTTCGTGGTCTCCGCCCGCTCCAGCCTGACGCCGGGTGAGCCTATCGACATGAAGGTGAAGCTGCTCGGGCCGGTGCAGCGGCAGGTCGAAATCATCCTGGATGTGCGCGAGGGCGAGGGCTTTTCCTACTGCATGAAGCCATTCCCGCTGGGTGCGCTGTCCAGTCGGCGCAGCCATCGTATTACCACGATCAATGACCGGTGCTGTCGCTACCAGTCTCATTTCGAATTGCGCGGCTGGATGATGCCGCTGGTGCGTGGCCTGATGCGCGGCGCCCTGCAGCGTGGCTTTGACGGTATGTCCGAAGGCATCCGCGAGCGCGCCGAGGCGCTGGCCCGGCGCGCGGCCTGATCTGCCGCGCCGGGAGCAATTGCGCTAAGCTCCGCCGGCCATGACTGAACTGACCGCGCCCGCCATGCCATCCCCGCGTGAACGCCTTGCCGGGCTGCTGGCCGATTCCCGGCTGCAGACCGCGATCATCGTGCTCATCCTGCTCAATGCCCTGACTCTGGGGCTGGAAACGTCGGCTGCCGTCATGGCCGCCGCTGGTTCCTGGGTGAGGCTGGCGGATGCCGTGATTCTTGCCCTTTTCACCCTGGAGGTCAGCGCCAAGCTGTATGCGCAGCGCGGAGCCTTCTGGCGGGATGCCTGGAATATCTTTGACTTCCTGGTTGTCGGGATTGCCCTGGTGCCAGCCTCGGGGCCGTTTTCAGTGCTGCGCGTGCTGCGTCTGCTGCGCCTGGTCCGCATGGTGCCGACCCTGCGCAATATCGTCGAATCCCTGCTCCATGCCGTGCCCGGCATTCTTTCGATATTCGGGCTGCTGGTGCTGGTTTTCTATGTGTTTGCCATCATCGCGACCGACCTGTTCGGCGCCAGTCATCCGGAGTGGTTCGGCAGCCTGGGCGCATCCCTGTATACCCTGTTCCAGGTCATGACCCTGGAAAGCTGGTCCATGGGTATCGCGCGGCCGGTGATCGAAGTCCATCCCTGGGCCTGGGCCTTTTTCGTCCCCTTCATCCTGGTGTCGAGCTTTACCGTGCTGAACCTGTTCATCGCCGTCATCGTCGATGCGATGCAGCGGATTCACGAGGTGCGGGCGCGGCTCAAGCCGCCGTCACCGCCGCTGGCCGAGGCCCAGTCCCGGATCGAGGACATCCAGCGTCAGCTGTCGGATCTGCAGGCCCAGCTGGCCCAGCTGGATCACGACAGTCCGCGTGAAAGCGCGGCGCCGCTGCGGGAGTGAAGCACAGCCGCTAGACCGCGGCCAGTTGATCGGCGAACAGCACGAAGAGCTGGAAGAAGCCGACCGCCAGCCCCAGCGCGGCACCCACCGCGATCAACATCCACTCATCCTCCTCAAAAGCCGGTCGCAGCATGCCCTCGAAGCGATCGGCGGGCAGGGCGGCCAGGCGGGTGATGATGGTGTCCTTCAGGTCCATCGCATCCTCGGCGTAGGACACGATGCCGTGCATGGTCTCGGGCAGTTCGGCGACCACGCTGTCGACGATATCGGCCTTCATCTCGTTGTAGGTGCGGCTGCCCATGGTCAGCGCCATGAAGGGCTTCGCCAGACTGGTGGTCTCGTCCAGCACCTGGCTGACCCGTCGCTGGATGAAGGCGAAGAGCTTGTCCGAGTAGGGCCCCTTCATCAGCGCCTCGAAGATGTTGGCCGGCGTGATCAGCTCCTTGGACACCAGCGTGCCGTAATCGCGCGCCACTTCCTGCTGGCGCTTGTGGAAAAGCCCATGGAAGGTGTAACCGGCGATCCGGCGGGGCTTTTGCGGCTGGAAGATCATCTTCAGGGCAATCCAGTTGGTCAGGTAACCCACCAGCAGCCCGGCCATGGGCAGGATCCACGCTCCCTTGTAAAACACCCAGATCAGCATCTGTACCAGCCCGAACAGGGCGCCAAACAGGAAACCGGAACGTTCGATGAAGCGGAATTCAGGCTCCGCGGCTTCCTTGAACATGCGGTTCAGCAGGTCCTTGTCGCGCACCAGCGAGGTGATGACCATTTCGGAGATGTCGAACATGCGGTCCATGTTGTTGCGGACCTGGTCGAGCATCTCGTTCACCGTATCCGGCGCTTCGGTCTTGACCTTCTCGTAGACCATCTGCTTCACCCGGTCCGGGGTCGAGGCCCAGATCAGCGGTGCATGCTTCTGCATGATCTTGTCGGTCAGCGGTGCGACGATGCGGTTGAGCGGTTCTTCCAGTTCGTCGGCGATGCGGTTGCCGTCCAGGCGCGAGAACATCTCCTGGGGTGAGACAAGATTTTCGGTGATGGTCTGCACCGAAATCGAGGCCATCTTGCCGGCACGGCGGGGGATGATGCCTTGCCAGCCGAGCAGGGGCGGAATGCCCCAGAACTCCAGCGGGTAGAACATCATGCGCACGGCCACCACGTTGGTGACATAGCCGACGGCGCCGCTGATCAGCGGCATCGACAGATACAGCCAGAGGTTCTCGCGGAATTCGGCCGCGACGCCGGCGAGATATTCCATGCGGTCAGATCACCGGTTCAACAGCGATGTCGCCCGGGGCGCAGTCGTGCCAGAGATGGCGGCCCAGTTCGGTGGCGCGGACCGTCCGGCGCAGGATGCGCGGCGGGAACTTGAACTCTTTCTCGATCGACTTGCCCAGGGCCCGCACGGTCTTGTCGTGAGACATGACCTCGTATTTGACTTCCAGGGCCTTGTCTTCCGGCCCGCTCTCGACCAGGCCGAGACGGATCATGTGTTCGAGGTACTGCGGCACCATGTCCTCCAGCCGGACCGAGGCGCTGCGGCCCACATAGGAGTAATTGTTCAGCACCCGTCGCAGCACCGGTCCGATGGGCGGACCGCCGGCGACGTGGATCATGGCGTGGGTGGCGCCGTCCGAAAGCGCGGCCAGAATGCGAATTTCGTCCGGCACGAGCTGACGCAACAACAGGCCGTACAGATGCTGGCGGGCATCGTCCCCGGTCTGGGAGTTGGCCTGGCGAATCAGGCGTGCCATCCGGGCCCGGTTTTCGGCAGCGGCGTCCTCATCGCTGGCGGGGGCGCCGGTCAGAGGGGACACCGCCAGATCCAGCCGGTCGCGAAGCCGCTCAAGGACGGCGTCCTCGGCGACATCGATCATTTCGTTGACGCGATGCCCCAGCGGCAAGCGATCCAGGCCGTCGCGCAGTGAGCGGATCAGGTCCGTGG
Source organism: Oceanococcus sp. (assembly GCA_041632255.1). Taxonomy (GTDB): domain Bacteria; phylum Pseudomonadota; class Gammaproteobacteria; order Nevskiales; family Oceanococcaceae; genus Oceanococcus. Next base: position 6,333 of record JBFKIN010000038.1, read on the forward strand.
CCTGATTGGGCCGCCAGCGCATGATGTCCGACATTGATGTCCTCCGGCCGGTGTCCGCGTGGGGCCGGCCCAGATGTTCCCCGCTAGAAAGTGTAGCTCAGCTCGACCACCAGGTTGTCCTTGTCGCGTCTCACATTGTGACGATTGCCTTCATGCAGGTTGTAGAAGATGCGGCCGGACCATTGTTGGCCGAGGAACCATTCGGTACCGATCAGCCCCTCGATGCGTCCTTCCAGGAAGTTCTGCTGCGGGGCCGGGGCGTAGCCCTGCACGTCGTGGGCGGCGATGAAGAAGGGCTTCAGGTTCAGGCCCCAGAAGACATCGTTGTATTCCATCTGCGCCAGGAAACGGTAGCCCCAGGAAAAGTCGTCAACGAAGGCCTCGGTCTGCTGTGTGGGATTGAAGGTGCCGGTATTCTGCTCCTCGCCTTCCTCCAGGCCCGTCCCATCGGCGCCCGGGCTGGCGTGGGTGCGGTTGGGGCTGCCGCCATCGAATTGCACCAGTTCGCGCGAGGGCATGTCGACCACGTGGGTGAATCCGCCTTCCAGCAACATGATGATCTGCTCGGCGCCGATCAGGGAAGAAACAGGGTGAGAACTGCCCAGGATGCGGATGCCGGACATCACGAACTGGCCCACTTTCAGGCGAACAAAGCCCGGGATGTAGTAGTTCTCGCCGCGCTCGGCGATGTTCCGGTCGACATCGCCATTGCCGCGATAGAGGGTTTCGAGAAAATCCGGGGCGCCGGTGCGGGCGCCGGGAACCGTGATCGGCAATCCTTCGCCCACCAGCGCCTCGGCGCCCGGGCCCAGGATGTCGTCCAGCACGCCCGCGCCAATCGCCTCAGCCCCGATCACGATGGGCTCTTCCGGGAAGGCCGGTTGCAGCGCGGCGAAAAACACATCGGGCATGGACACCTGAACCGGCACGTTCGGCCGGAAAGAGTACTCGCCGGCCACTGACCAGGAGCCGATGTTCGTATTGAAGCTGACGCCGAAAAGGCGGATGTCCTCCGGATAGTCGACCAGCACCCTGGCGGTGTCCACCGGCAGGCAATCGTTGCCGGCTGCGGTGCAGCTGGTCAGCACTTCCAGCCCGGTGCCCGTGCCGTCCCGCAACGGACTGCGGTCGGTCGCGAAGAAGGACAGATAGGGCAGACGGCTGTGGTAGTTCATGGCATAGAAGCCGAGCTCCGTCCCGTTGTTGATCATGTCCGCGAACCAGCTGATCTTGAGACCGAACTGGCCGTCATCACGGGGTTCGCCCGGCCCGTCCAGCACCTCGGCGGAGAAGGACGTGTCGGTGAGCAGGAAGGCGGCCTCGTTCTGCAGGCGATGGCGCCCGCGCAGGCGGCCATCCTGCTCGATGATCGGGTCTTCCGGAAACTGCCCGAGATTGATCGCCGCATAGGCATTCGTGCCCTCACGATAGAGTGCATCCAGCTCGCCGAACAGGCTGCCACCCGCATCGGCCACAACGGGCTTCCACTGGAGCTGGTAGAAGGCTTCACCGGTGATGCCCAGATCCGGGAAAAGATCGCCGGACAGCAGCACCATGGGAACCGGCTGGAAAATCTCGCTGATCTGGCCGCCGGGCTGGCGCAGGCCGCGAACGTCCGGGGGATTGATCTCGTTCAGGGAGTTCAGCGCAATCAGGTTGGCCTCGCCCCAGCGGACCTTCTGCTGGCCAATGCCGACAGTGAGCAGGCGTTCACCGAGAAAATAGGTTCCGCTCAGGGCCAGATCCTGCACCCGGATCGATGCGCCAACCACATCATTGACGCCGTCATCACGCCGCGTCTGCGGGAACTGGTAGCCACCGACGCCGGGCCCGTTGTCGCCACAGTTGCCGAAGACCTGACAGTTGTTGAAGTGGGTTTCGTCCAGATCCTGGTTGACCCCGTCGAAGAAGGCGATGACACGGGTCTTCAGCGTGTAATCATTCCAGCTCAGACTCAGATCCGAGGTGACCTTGGCCAGGGCCGAATACAGATCCCCGCGGTCATAATTCATGTTGCCGTCGTCCTGCTTGTCGGCAAAGAAGCCGCCCGGGGCGTCGACCAGGCGCTGGTTGGGTTCGGGGTCACCGCTGAGGGAGAGGCAATCGTCGCCCTGGCACAGGAAGGGGTTGAGGTTCAGTTTGCCGATGAGGTCGGGGTCACGTTCCTCGACCCGCCAGCCGGCCGCCAGGGTCAGGCGGTTGTTCCAGGTCACGCCGATGTCGTAGAAATCGAAGTCCAGCGCCGTGGCGGCGGTGGTGCCGAGCAGCAGTACGCCGCCGGCCAGCAGGCGCGTGTATCCCATGAAGCTTTCCCCTGAGTCACGAAACGGTGTCGGGGCATTGTAGTCCCAAGGACAAAGACTTTTGCAACGTGATCAACCACCTGCGGCGCAGCGCCGATCCACGCCAGGGTCACGCCCGGGGCCGGTTCAGCGGGCATTGCCACGCTGACGCAGGCGCTAACTGCTTGATTTCGGGAGCTGAATTGACATTGAAAACTGTTACATAGAATAATGGGATCGTGTATTGTTGCACTGCATGATTGACGAAAATTTCACCTGTCTTTAGTTTCCGAAAACTCGAGCAGGCCTCCGCATTTGCGAGAATTGCAGTCAGCAGCGGCGCCCCACCGCGCGGCGGGATCCGCGTTCAACACTCCACTGGAGAATCACGATATGAAAACCTGGATTCTTTTGCCGGGCGCCTTGCTCGCTCTGTCTGCTGGCTCGGCGCTGGCCAAGGTGCCGGCCAGTGAGGCCGCCAAGCTCGGCAAGGAACTCACGCCGGTGGGAGCGATCGCCAAGGGCAACGAGGACGGCAGCATTCCTGGGTGGCGTGGCAAGGAGCTCTTCTCCCCGGAGCAGATCGATCTGAGTCGTGCCCAGCTGGAGGAGTGGCGCACCAGCGACCCGCAGAAGGTCGAGGACATGGTCTATTCCGAGCTGAAGCGACGCAAGGATGACATCGGCGATGTGGTGACCGCCAGTTTCACCATCACCAAGGCCAACTACAAGGAACACGTCGACAAGCTGACCGCCGGCCACAAGGCGATGTTCGAGCGCTATGACGATTACAAGATGATCGTCTATCCCAGCATCCGCACGGCCTTCTATCCGGATGAAATCTACGAGGCCACCAAGGAAAACGCGTTGAAGGCCACGCTGGTCGGCACCGACGACGTCAACGACGCCCGCCTGGGTTTTCCCTTTCCCATTCCGGGCAGCGGCGCCGAAGCGATCTGGAACCACAAGCTCAAGTACAAGGGCGATGCGGTCAAGCGATACAACAACCAGGCCATCGTCAAGCCCGACGGCAGCTACAAGATCTCGAAGCTGATCGAGGACGTGAAGTTCAAGTACGGCAACATCGGCGAACCCGGCGGTACCGAACTGCTGGCCTACTATCTGTCCAACGTGATCGAGCCGGCGCGCGTGGCGGGCCAGCTGACCCTGGTCCACGAAACCGCCGACGAGGGCGAGGGCGGTCGTCTGGCCTGGATCTACAACCCCGGCCTGGGCCGGGTCAATCGGGCGCCGGACGTGGGTTACGACAATCCTTACATTGGCACCGACGGGGAGCAGTTCAACGACCAGGTCGATGTATTCAACGGCGCCCTGGATCGCTACAACTGGAAGCTGGTCGGGCGCAAGGAAATGTATATCCCGTACCACAACTATCTGCTCAACTCGCCCAAGTACAAGTACCGTGATCTGATCCAGCCGGGTCACATCAATCAGGATCTGGTCCGTTATGAACTGCATCGTGTCTGGGTGGTCGACGCCACCCTGCGCGACGGCACCCGGCACCAGTTCGCCCGTCGCACCTTCTACCTGGACGAGGACTCCTGGTCGATTGCTTCCGTGGACTGCTACGACAACCGGGACGAACTCTGGAAGATGCAGGAGGCCTATCTGCTGACCCTGCCGTTCATTCCGACAGTGACCGGATCGCCGGAAGCGATCTATGACCTCAAGAGCGGGCGTTACTTCCTCACCGCCATGACCAATGAGGATGCGATCAGCGATTTCGAGATCAGCTACCAGGATGCCTACTTCAAACCGGCCAATCTGAAGCGGCTCGCGCGCAAGCAGTAAGCGTCAGCATCCGACAAGAACAGGGGGACGCATGATCCTGACCCGTCACTGGCCGGCAGCCCTCGCTGCCGGCCTGTTTTTCGTGAGCGCCGTCTACGCCGACACGACCTTGGAGCCGAAAGCGGCCGAGATCATGCCCAAGGCGGCCAAGTGGATTCTGAACGATGTGGTGGCCGTGAATGGCCGCTATGTCAGCGTTGGTGACCGGGGGCACATCCTGCACTCCGACGACGGCCGGCAGTGGACCCAGGCGCCGGTGCCGGTCCAGGCCATGCTCAACCGGGTGCGATTTTTTGACGGGCAGCTGGGCTGGGCAGTGGGGCACGATGCGGTCGTCCTGCAGACCACCGATGGGGGTGCCAGCTGGTCGCTGATCCACCGCGACCCCGAGTGGGGCAAGCCGGTATACGACCTGCTGTTCCTTACGCCGGACCACGGCTTCCTGGTTGCCGCCAACAGCGTCTTCAAGGAAACACGGGACGGCGGGCGCAGCTGGGAGCTGCTCGAACCCGATTTCACCATGCACGGACTGCATCTCAACACCATCCTGCGCCTGAACGACGGCACCCTGGTGATTGGTGGCGAGAAGGGCATGATGGCTCGCTCACTGGATGGCGGAGAAACCTGGCAGCAGGTGCAGACCCCCTATGCGGGCTCCTTCTTTGGCATGCTGCCCTTCGGGGACAGCGGAGTTTTCGTCTACGGCCTGCGCGGCAATGTCTATTCCGCCGCGGACATCAAGTCTCTGCCGGAACAGGACTCCATGGAATGGGATGAGTTTTCGCTGGAAACCATCACCGACAACGACGAATTGAGTGAGCTGGGCTGGCGCTACTATCCCAACGACCTGAAGGAAAGCCTGTTCGGGGGAACCAATCTGGGGCCGCGCGATGTGCTCCTGGTGGGCGTCAACGGTGCGGTGGTGCGCAGTGACGGCGCCAGGATGCGACGCATGGCCACGGCCATCGAACACACGCTGGGCAGCGTGGTGGTGACGGACGATGCGCTGCTCACCGTGGGATTCGGAGGGGTGCAGCGCGTGCCTCTGGATCGCTGAGCCGGGCAGGGAGACTTTCGTGACTTTTGAACGCAAGCAGGGCAACACCTGGACCGACCGCATCCTGCGCGTGGTCGAGCCGCCGATCTTTGAGCACCGCATGCTCACGCTGGGGATACTGATTGCCATCACCCTGGTGCTGGCCGTGCAGGCCGCCCGGATCAAGCCGGACGCCGGCTGGCTGAAGTCGATCCCGCTGGATCACCCCTACATGCAGACCTTCCAGAAGTACTACAGCGACTTCGGTGGCGCCAATACCGTGCTGTTCGCGCTGATCCAGGAAGACGGGGAAATCTACAACCCCGGCTTCATGGAGAAGCTGGAAGAGGCGACCAACGACATCTTCTTCCTGCCCGGAGTCGATCGGGCGCGGGTCATGTCCATCTTCACGCCGAACGTGACCTACGTGGAGAACATCGAGGGCGGGCTGGCCGGTTCCAACGTGATCCCGGCCGATTACGCCCCGACGCCGGAGATGCTGGCCAAGGTGAAGTCCAACGTGGGCAAGGCGCAGGTCATCGGACGCCTGGTCACCGAGGACCAGCGCGGCGCGCTGGTCATGGCCGAGCTGCTGGAGTATGACCCGCAAAGCGGCGAGAAGCTGGACTACCGCGAGGTCGGCGAATACCTGGAGGGCCTGCGCGCCAAGTACGAGAAGGACGGGGTCAAGGTGCACATCATCGGCTTCGCCAAGATCGTGCACGACATGACCAATGCGGCGCTGGAGGTGGTGGGCTTCTTCGTGCTGGCCCTGCTCATGACCGGTTTGCTGCTGTGGCTGTACTGTGGTTCCTTCAAGCTGGCCATGCTGCCGCTGGTCTGCTCGATCGTGGCAGTGATCTGGGAGTTCGGACTGCTGACCACGGTGGGTTTCGGTCTTGATCCCTTCGCCATCCTGGTGCCCTTCCTGGTGCTCTCCGTGTCGGTGTCGCACGGGGTGCAGTACGTCAATGCCTGGGTGGCCGAAGTGGACCACGGCCGGGACAAATTCAACGCTTCGCTGGAAACCTTCCGCCGCCTGGCGATTCCCGGCACCACGGCGCTGATCACGGACGTGGCCGGCTTTGCCACCATCTATCTGATCAACATCCAGATCATCCGCGAGATGTCGGTCAACGCCGCCTTCGGCGTGGCGGCCATCATCATCACCAACAAGATGCTGATGCCGATCTGGCTGACCTTCATCGATATCAAGGACATGGAAGCCTTCAAGGCCAAGCAGCTCAAGCGCGAGGAACTGGGCGACGGGCTCTGGGAGCTGTTGTCCAAGATCACGCACAAGGGCCCGGCCCTGGTCACGCTGGCGCTCTGCGGCCTGTTGCTGGGCTGGTCCGTCTGGAAGTATCCGGACCTGAAGATCGGCGACGCGATCGAGGGGGTGCCCGAGCTGCGCCCGGATTCGCGCTTCAACCAGGACTTCCGCGAGATCATCGGCAACTTCGAGATCGGGGTCGATCAGCTCAAGGTCATTGCGGAAACCCGGCCCAATGGCTGCGTGGACTACGAACTGATGGAGCAGATCGATCGCTTCGCCTGGCGCATGGAGAATCAGCCCGGCGTGCATTCGACCATGTCCCTGCTGACCTACGCCAAACTGGTCTATCAGGGGCTTTCAGAAGGCCGGCTCAACGCGCTGGTGCTGCCCCGCAACCGCTTCGCGCTGGCCCAGGCCACGGCGCTGGTGCCAACCACCACGGGCATCCTCAATGATGACTGTGACGCGATGGCGGTGTTCATCTTCACCACCGATCACAAGGCCGGGACCATCGGGCATCTGGTCGCCGAGATCAAAGCCTTCAACGCCGA
>JBFKIN010000039.1:0-13089 GCA_041632255.1 Oceanococcus sp.
CCGGGCGTGGTCGGTTGTCGCGGGCATCGGGGGGACAGTGGTCGGGATCAAGGAGCTGGCTGACATTGACGCTCACGCAGCAGCAGATAGACGGCGAACCCGGTCGCCACCCCTGGTACCACGCCGAGCACCAGCGCCAGCCAACCGTGCCGAACGGACTTTTCGCGGGCTTCCTGTATCACCCAGACGGCGAGCACGCACCAGCAAAAGATGGCATCCATGGCGTAGCCAGAAGCATAGGGATTGACGAAACCGGCGGCAAAGGCGCCGAGAATATCGCCGGAAGCCAGAAGAGGCGGCAGGACCAGAAGGCCAAAAACTATCGCGAATCCGGCACCCAGGGCAACGAATAAGGTTCGATACATGACTGAGGGCTCAAGTGGGATGGTGAATTCGCCGGCTCCCTTACTGGGCGCCGGCCTGAAGGGGGATGTTCAAACGCTGCGCAATGCCAAGGCAGATTTCACTGACACCCTGCACGAGTTCATCAATGGGCTGCTGGTAGTTCGAAGCGATCCAGTTCTGCCCGACGAAAATCGCGGCGCCGATAGTGCCCTGCGCCATGACCGTCAAAACGCTCTTGGAGACGGTGTCGTTCGCAATAAACTGTTGCGTGGTCGCCAGAAGAAAGGGGGAGAGATCGCCGCCGCCCCGCCCCAGCAGGTCGGCGCGCAGAGAGGTTACGGCCAGCGCTTCCACCAGATAGACCCGGCCACGCTCGGGATGGGCCTGAATGTATTCGAAGAAGGCGCGAAGACCGGCACTGATCATGTCCGCTGGTGTCTTCTGTCCTGTGATCTGCCGGATCACATGCTGTTGCAGCTCGGTCGAGATCTGGCGAAATGCTTCGGTCAGCAAAGCCTCAACCCCATCGAAGGATTCATAGAAGTAACGTTTGGTCAGTCCGGCGTTCCCGCAGATCGCATTGAGGCTGACCGTTGCGTAGCCCTGACGACCGATCAGGCGGATCGCGGTTTCCAGCAGCAGCTGGCGCCTTTCCGTGCGACGGGCATCGGCGCTCCTGCCGTCATATTTCCCGGTGACTCTGTAGCTCTTCGCGGTTTTGGCGTCCTTCATGCAGGCCACTTGCCCAGCCATGTTGACACCGAATGGTATCAGAAATAAACTGATACCAGTCAGTTTCAGTGATGGTCGTCCGGCTGGCATCTATCGAGATCACCCAGGGAGCGTGGGTCAATGAACATTGCAGTGGTCCAGCTGGATTGGTCGACAGGCTCTGTCACGAGCCTGTTTGGGGAAGCCGTGTGCTGCGGGACCTGGTTGTCGTCTGCCGCGCGGCCCGGGCAGCCGCTGCCAACGCCCAGGGATGATCCTCGACCGGATCGGGTCCTTGACTGCGGGCGCATCGGTTCTAGCCGCCAGCTCGCCACCGGTGGTGGCATGCGGTGGAGGCGGGTCAGCATCGCTTCGAGGTCAAAGCCCGCGACAAGGGTGGTTACGATCAGCCGGGTCATCCGCCGCGCGAAGCCGGCTCATACTGAATTCTCCAGCCACAACCAGGAATGGACGTATGCGCGTTACTGAAGCTTGTGTTGAATCGGCAGGGCATCAGCTGGCCTATCTGGCGGTCAATCAGCATCTGGATGATGCGGATAAGCCCTGTGTCGTATTTGTCCACGGGGTCCTGGCCTCGGTCAATTTCTGGCTGGACTGCGTGCCACCCGACTTCAGGGAAAGCCGGGCCTGGTACTCGTTGAGCCTGCCAGCGCACCATCCCTCGAAAGTGCCGGACGATTTTTCAGCGGCGCAGGTGGATGAACAGTGGTTTTTTGACGTGATGAATGGCGCACTGAAACAGCTGCTGGGCGATCGCAAGGCCATCATCGTCGGGCATTCCACCGGCGGCTTCAGCGCACTGAATCTGGCCATACACCGGTCTCCCAATGTTCTGGGGATCGTCAGTATCGCGGGGTTCCACAGCGGTCGCTGGGGGGGTGTTGAAGGCTTGCTGGTGAAACTGGCCGGCCTGGGACGGGGCGCCAAAGGGCTTTTTATGGCGAACCTCTCGCTGGCGCGGAACAGTGATCGGGTGCGGCAAACCTTCGCCAGCCTTCTGGCCCATGACCGCAGGGCCTATCGCCTGAACCCTCTCAGCACCCGCATGCTGCAGAACATCGAATCGCATACCCGTGACCAGGACGCCGCGGCACTGTTCTCGCTGTTTGGCGGAATCGGCGCGCTGGAGATCGCGGACCAGCTGCATCGCATTGAGGTACCGTGCTACCTGTTCGTCGGCACGCACGATCCCGTTGTGCCGGCGTCCCAGTCCCTGCTGCTGGCGGGGAACATCCCGCACGCAAGGACAGTGGTGTTTCGTCAGGTTGGGCACATGCCCTTCATGGAAGATACGGCCAGCTACTTTGCCGCACTGGAAGAGGCCCTGGCAGAGATCGCAGCGCAGGCGCACTGTCCTGTCCTGCCACGCGCTACAGAGGACAAGAGATGACGTACCCCCAGTATCAACAGGACTTGCAGCGCATCCACGAGTCGGAAGTCTATGGCATTGCGCTGTTCGGTACCGCAGCCCGTATGAGCCGGGCCGCGAGGCGCAAAAACCAGTGGCTGACCTTGATGGCCCTGGAGGAAAGAACCCTGGAACGCTATCAGGCCTACATGCACGCTTCCGGCCAGGCCCTGGTCGAGCCCGTGTGGTGGCGTTACAAAGGCTATCTGGAAGGTGCCGCGCTCGCCGTGCTGCCCTGGCGTATGGCCATGAAACTTCTCGCCGATGGCACTGCGCCCTTCCAGGAGAGATTTCTGCGGCTGAAGAGCAATGCGGATGGCGCTGATCTGGAGTTCTTTACCTACGTCTACGCGCATGAAAAGGCCATCGAGGCCTTTGCCAGAAAGGAGTTGGCCGGGGATCAGAACAGCCTGAAGGCCGTTCAGTCCCTGCTGGCCGGATAGGGCACATGCACGAGACTGACCGATCCTGGCAGCGGGCATGATAGTCGGCACGATCAGGGAAATCTGGCGTTACCCCGTCAAATCCATGTTTGGCGAGCGTGCGGAGCAGGCCGATATCGAGATGGCCGGTTTTGCCGACGACCGCTGCTGGGCCGTGCGCGATGACACCACGGGCGAAATCGTCGGGGGGCGGAAATTTCCCCGACTGATGCTGCTGAAGGCGCGCTACGTGCAAGAACCTGCAGGCGGTTTCGGACCTGCGGCCCATTCCACCGTCGCCATCGAATTTCCCGACGGCCGCGTGGTGCATTCGGATCAGCCCGATGCTTCGGCGATCCTGTCGATGTTCCTCGGTCAGCGGGTCAGCCTGTTGCCTCGGCCAGCCGCCAGGGACAAGCAGGCCCATCGGCTGGCCAGACCCATGTCGGCGCGTGAAATCCGCTATGCACTGGGCATGAAGCCGGATGACCCCGATCCCGACTTTTCATCGTTCTCGATCAGGCTGCTCGCGACATTGTCGCGATATACCACGCCCCCCGGGGCGCTCTACGATGTTTATCCGCTGCATTTCCTGACCACCGCCGCACTGGAAACCATGCGCGAGCACTACCCGGAAGGTGATTTCCGGGTCGAGCGCTACCGCCCGAGCTTCGTCATCGAAACTAGCCACGGACTCGGCGGCATCATCGAAAACGATTGGCGCGGGCGGGATTTGCAGATCGGCGCTGCGCGAATCCGTTGCAACCATCCCACCATCCGCTGCTCAATGCCCGGGGCGGCGCAGCCCGGCATTGAAAAAGACCCGAACATCCCCTTGGCATTGATGCGTCATGCCAATCAGCATCTCGGTGCATATGCCACGCCGCGCCATCGGTCGGTTATTCGCGTCGGCGACAGCGTCGAGTTGCTGCCACGATCATCAGGGCGTCTCACCGTCTCGCTGGATCGGCTGGGGCGCCGCATCAAATCCCGGGCCATTGGCGTGTCCAATCGGCTGACCGAGTGGCAGGATCGCCGGGTGCAGCGTCTCTCCGAGGCCCGCAAATCGATCCAGCCGCATGGTTTTCGACCATTTGAACTGGTGCAGCGTCGAGAGGAGGCCATCGATATCGTGTCCTTCGTGCTGGCCGACCCCGGCCGCGCGGTACTTCCGAGGTTCATCCCGGGACAGCATGTGGTGCTGGCCATCCCCTTGCCTGACGGGCGCAGCATCTATCGTCCGTATTCCTTGTCAGCGGCGGTCGGCGACGGGCGGTCTTACCGTATCACCGTCAAGCGCGAAACGCAGGAGGAAGCAGGGGAGTCCCACATTGGCGCCGGATCCAACTGGCTGCATCAGCATCTCGCGGTGGGCGACAGCATTGCGCTGAAGGGGCCTGCCGGGCAGTTTGCGGATGTTCCCGGCGACAGCTCGCCGCTGGTCCTGATCAGCGCGGGTATCGGGATCACGCCTTTCATGGCCATGCTGGAGGCCATTGCCACCGAAAACCCCGAACGACACGTCACCTTGCTGCACGCGGTCCGGCGACCGCAAGATTTTGCGTTCTCCAGTGACCTGCGGCGCCTTCAGGCCCGGCTGACGAATGGGCGGATCCGGGTCTTTGTGAGCCAGCCGGGCGATGAGGTCCTGCCGGAACCGGCCCGGGCCGGGCGCCTGGACATCCGCGAACAACACGCGCAGATGCAAGCCGACGGAGACGCCGTGTACTTTCTCTGTGGCAGGCCTGCTTTTACCGCGGCAGCCCGCAGCGCGCTGCTGAGCGAGGGCGTGGTTGCCGGGAATATCCGGATCGAAAGTTTCGGAAGCAGCCAGGTGGTCGACCGCAGTGACACCACGCGCTACCAGATCAGCTGTACGCGAAGTCAGCGCAGCCTGAGTTGGGATCCACGACATGACAATCTGCTGAGTTTTGTGGAAGAACAGGGCGTGCAGGTCGAGTCCGGCTGCCGCTACGGGGCCTGCCAGGCCTGCGAAGTCACGCTGCTCGCCGGCGACGTGCGCTACCCCCCGGAGATTCAGCCGCCCGCCGGCAAGAACAAGATCCTGCTCTGTTCTGCAAGGCCCAAAACCCATCTCGAACTCGATTTGTAATGCGCTCTGCTGTTGTTGCGGGACGCCCTCTTCGGCAGGGCTGAAATCACCCGTCGATACCCGGAGACGTTTGGTGCAGAGAACCTGGCCAAGGTGACGACAGGCGAACATCTGCTCCGGCCCTCGGTCCGTTCCCGGGTCGTATCGGGGCCGGATGCCGGCTACTGAAATGCGTGGTGCCAGGGCCTGTCCCGCTGCGGATACAGGGAGGCCATTCGGGCCTGGCCCCTTCTCCAGACTCTGAGTCCGAAGCCGCGGTCTGCCTGCTGGCGGATCGGCTATTTTTCGGCCAGTGTCCGGAACTGGGGCGTTCTGCAAGCAGCGTCCTGAGGCCGCACGGGGCGGCAGCTGCGGGACTGCGGCCACCCCGACGGTGACCGCAGCCCGGTTGTCAGCCGGATCAGGCGGGCAGCATTTGCCGGATCACCTGCTCGCATTGCGCGTGCGTCATGTAGCGCGGCACGGCATAGGTGAAGCGTGCTTCCGCGCGCGCCGACTGGGCGATTTCGCTGATGTCCTCGGGGCGCAGGTCCTTGAGATGGTCCGGAATGTCAAAGCGCTGGTTCATCTCGCGGATACGGGCGATGAAGGCTTCCGCCAGTGCTTCATCGCTGCCCTGGGCCGGGCCGATATTGCAAGCCCGGGCGAGTTCAGCAAGACGCCCGGCGCAATGGGTTTTTGAGAACTCGAGCACATGCGGCATCACGATGGCGTTGGCCAGGCCATGCGGCGTGTGATAAAGGGCGCCGAACTTGTGGGCGATGGCATGCACATAGCCGACGCCGGCCTGGGTGAAGGCGATGCCCGCCAGATGCGAGGCGCGGGCCATGTGTTCGCGCGCTTCCAGGTCTGACCCATCCGTGACGGCCTTTTCCAGGTTCAGCATGATCAGCTGCGTGGCTTCCAGGGCCTTTTCGTCCGTTCGGCCAAGCGCATTGCGCGACACGTAGGATTCCACTGCATGGGTCAACGCGTCCATACCCGTAGCGGCGGTGATGTGCGGGGGTAGACCGCTCATCAACCCGCCGTCCAGAGCGGCCGCGGTGGGCATCAGGCGCAGGTCCATGATGGCGAACTTGCGCCGATTGGCCGGATCGGACACGACCGCTGCAATGGTCACCTCGGACCCGGTGCCCGCCGTGGTCGGCACGGCATAGAGCGGCAGCATGCCGGTGAGGAAGACCTTGAACAGTCCATCCATCTTGACGATCGACTTGCTGGTCTTCGCCCGAGCGCCGATCACCTTGGCCGCGTCGATGGAAGAGCCGCCGCCCACGGCCAGGATGGCCTGGCAGCCGTGTTCCTGCAGCACCTTCAGGCCGGCCTCGATCTGGTCGACCGTCGGATTGGGCTGGACGCCGTCGAAGGTCCAGTGCTCGATGCCGAGCGCGCTGAGTTCCGCCTGCATCTTGTCCAGCAGGCCCAGCTTCACCAGCATGGTGTCGGTGACGATCAGCACCTTCTTGTGGCCGTCCTTGGCGATGTGGCGGCACAGCTCCAGCGAGGAGTCGGTACCTTCGAAGGTCAGCGGCCATTTGAACGGCAGGATCGCGGTGACCCACTTGAAGATGAACATGTAAACACGCAGAAATGCGACTTCGAGCAGAAACACGGGCCCAACCCCCTATGGTTTGTGTTATCCGGCCGGCTATTCTACGTCAGCGCCGCTTCGTAGAGCATTTGCCGTCCAATCTCCTGCGCGAGTTCCGCGCCATGGAGCTGGCCGACCAGGCTCAGGGCGAAGGCCATGGCCGTGGCGGGGCCGCGGCTGGTCGTGATGTGACCATCACGCACCACGGCCGCATTCTCGATGCGGGCGCCCAGCAGGTCGCCCTCGAAACCAGGGTAACAGGTGGCGCGGCGGCCCTGGAGCAGGCCGTGCCGGCCCAGAACCCGGGCCGGTGCGGCGCACACCGCGGCCAGCGGACGCTCCCGCTCGTGCTGGGCCCTCAGCAGCCCACGCAGTGGGGCGCTGTCGTGCAGGTGGTCTGCGCCGGGCATGCCGCCGGGCAGGGCGATGAGGTCCCAGTCGCCGTCCTGGCAGTCTTCGATCAGGGCGTCCGCAGTGATCAGGGTGCCGCGGGCGGCGCGGATTCGGGTCTGGGCCTCGACCGATGCGATGGTGACCGCGGCCCCTGCGCGACGCAGCACGTCAATCAGGGTGACGCTCTCTATGTCTTCGCTACCGTCGGCGATCGGTATCAGCACGCGAGGGGGCATGGCGGCGACTCCTGCACTGGCGGGGAAATAGTATAGGGTCGACGCTTGCTGCAGGGCGCGTCGGACTGGCATGGTTGCCGGCTTTTGCGGAGCTCCCCGATGCAGAATCTCAGTGCGTTACTCGGCAGTTGCAGGGTCCAGGACGGAGCGCTACTGGCCACCGTTGAGCCCTACTGGCTGCAGGGTCGCAGCGTATACGGCGGGGCCCAGGCCGCACTCGCCGTCCAGGCCATGCTGCCGTTCAGCGACGGCCTGCCGATCCGGACCTTGCAGGCCACCCTGTGCGCACCGATTCCGGCCGGTTCACTGGATGTCCGCGCGCGCCTGCTGCGCCAGGGAGGCAACACCCGACAAGTCGAGGCGCGCATCGTCGATGGCGAGCAGACCCTGGCTCTGTTCGTGGGCATCTTTGGCCGTGCGCGTGATTCCGCCATCTCACACGACATGCTCAGACCCGTGGTCGATGGGCGCAAGGGAGTGGCCATCCCTTTCGTTTCCGGTCTGTCCCCCGCCTTTGTCGCATCGTTCGATGCCTGGCTGCTGGAGGGCCATTTCCTGGGCAGCGGACACCCGGATACGCGGCAGCTGTACCGCCTCAGCCTCAAGGACAGCGCGCAGGAGGCCTCTCTGTCGCATGTGCTGGCCTTTTCCGATTACCCGCCGCCGGTCGCGCTGAGCTGGCTGAAAGGCGTTTTCCCGGGCAGTACCATGACCTGGATGCTGAACTTCACCGGCCACGCCTTCGAGGGCCAGGGTCTGAGTGACTGGGTCATCGAAGTCCGCCTGGACTCTGCTCACGACGGCTACACTCAGCAGACCGTGAGCCTGTTCGCACCCGACGGCTATGCCGTGGCGCGCGGCACACAGTGCATGGTGGTGTTCGGCTGACATCGCCTCGCGCCACAACGCTGCCCGCGTTTGCGGGCCGCGCTCGGAGCAGCCATGCCGGCACGGGCCGCAGAGCCGAAGGCCGGCCGCGGATGGACAGTCAGTGGCGACGGGCGGCCCGTTGCCGAGCCCCGGGCGTCCGGCGTGACCGCTAGGCTGCCGGCAAGCTGCGTTCGATCAGCCACAGGCTGGCGAGCAGACAGGCCGCGGCGGACCCGCCATGCAGGACGGCGGGACGGTAGTAGCGGCTTCGGGCTGCCAGCAATAGCAGAGGCATGGCCACAAGCAGGACAGCCAGCTGACCGAGCTCGACGCCGAGATTGAAGCCGACCAGCGCGGGAATCATGGCCTGTGACGGCAAACCCTGTTCCACCAGCGCGCCGGCGAAACCGAAGCCGTGCAGCAGACCGAAGGCAAACACCAGGGCGTTGCTGTGCTCGCGCCAGGAGAACAGATTGTTCAGGGCCGCGAGGAGCACCGAGGCGGCGATGGCCGATTCGATCCAGCTTGCCGGCGGCTGCAGCCAGCCCAGGACGCCCGCAATCAGAGTCAGCGAATGGGCCACGGTAAAGCTGGTGACGATCAGGCCCATGCGCCCGAGAGCCCCACCGAGTGCGCGCGCCCGTCCGTGACGGTCGAGGGCTGCGGGCAAGAGCAGTATGGCCAGGAACAGCAAATGATCGAAGCCACCCCAGATGTGATGCATGCCGGCGCGCAGATAGCTGGAGAGGGTGTCGATCCAGCCTGGCCGGGAGCCATGCCAGTCCCAACGGCTTTTGCCCGGGCTGGCCACGAAACTTGCCATGCCGGCCTCTTCGTCAGCGAGCACCAGTACGCCTCGATGACTGGGGTCATATTCGAACAGCAGGCGGTAGTCGAGGCTCGCGGCGCTCTGTGGCCAGCCGCAGGGGCTGCGCAGCAGCAGCCAGGCGCCGGTCTCGCCGTGATGCGGGCTCAGCCGCAGGTCATCAAGGCTGAGCGGGCAGGGAGCGCCATCGACCTGCAGCAGAAGACCGGCCCGGAGGTAGTCTTCCAGCGCGGGCGCTGCAGCCTGAAACTCGCTCCAGCGCAAGCGGCCGTCACCGTCCCGATCCAGCGGCAGGACGGCGGCCAGATCCTGCAACCCGGCGGTCAATTCAAGCACCAGGCGCTCGTCCTCGCGTCGCAGCTGGAGTTCGGCGTCGCTGAGGCGGTGGGCGAGGGCCGGCAGTGACAGCGCCAGCAGCCCGGCGATCAGGAGTGTTCTCATGAGGCATCCAGCGCGGGGAGGCGCGCATCCTCGTAGGCGTGTCGTGCGACGAAATCGCCGACCATAGAGGCAGCCTGCGCATCGGCGTGGGCTTTCGCGCTCCGCGCGAGCAACAGCAGATCAATCGGCTCGCGCTGATAGCGCCAGTTGGCCCGGGCGGCCTCGAGGGCGGCTTCCGGTGCATCGAGCAACAGCAGGTGAAGTTCGGCCAGTTCCCTGTCATGTCTTTCGCCGTGCACACGCGCAGCGCGAAGAAGTTCCTCTTTCAGCGCTTCGGCCTCTGTCCGCCAGCCGTCGGCCCCGAGGCCACGCAGGGCGACCAGTCGCAGCAGACGCAGGGCGGGCTGGCTCCCCACCTCTGAGAGCAGCGCCAGGGTCTCGGTCAAGGCCCCGGCTTCGAGCAGGTTGCGCGCAAGTTGAGCCCGCGCGTAGTCATCGGCAGGTCGCAGAAACAGGGCCCGGCGCCACTGCTGTCGGGCCATGTCGGCCTGTCCGGATCGCTCCAGCATGTCCGCGAGTTCGCTGGCCTTCCAGGACGCCAGGAGGGAGCCTGGGTCCACGCGCAACTGCTGCAACTGCTCAAGGGAGGCAGCCAGCGCTCCCTGCAGGCTGTCCAGCGGCAGCTGACACAGACGGTTCAATGCGGCCGGCGGCTGCGTGGCCAGTGCGGCGCAGGCGCGCCCGGCCGGATCAAAAGCGCCCTGAACGCGCAGCAGCATGGCCTGCTGCAGGAACAGGTTGGGATCATTCAGGCCAGCCTCCTCGGCGGCCTTCAATTCGGCCAGTGCGGCCGCGAAATCATGCCGGCGCTGCAGCAGCGTCGCGTACAGAAGCCGGGCTTGGGGATGGGTTTCTCGCAGGGGCCGGAGTGTCTGTTCCATGAGCGCCATGGCGCGCCGGTCTTCGGCACGTGACGGATCACGCAGCAGGGCGCTGGCCCAGTCCAGCCTCGCCCGTGCATCCTGCCTCTGCGGCAGGATCAGCTCAGGCGAGGGCGTCAGCTCCAGGATCACGGTGTCCGGGCTGTCCGGCACCCAGGTTTGCGCCGCAGCAAACAGGGGCAGGGCCAGTAACGGCCCCGCCCCTGCGCACCGGCTCCAGAAGCGGTGCGTCATGCTCAACGATTCACCGGCAGCGGCTCCGCGCTTTCGCTGGTGTCATCGAAGACGAAAGCGCCGTCGTTCACGGGCAGCGGCTCGGAGACATCGTCCGGGTTGGACGCCAGGTCCAGCACCCGCGCGCTACTGCCTTCCAAGTCGCCTGGCAGGCGGCTGTCACTGCAGCCCCAAAGCAGCCCGCAGAGCAGTGCACCGGCCGTCATTTTGATGAAATTCGGCATGGACATCTCCTCAGGCTCCGGCGCCCGGCAGCGGGTCTGCCAGATAAGGGAAGACGGTCTGGTAGGCCGCCGGATCAGGCAGGGCACCGTCGGTGTAGCGGATGCCGCCATTGGGCGCGTCGGCGGAGCAGCCAAAGGGGTCACCTTCCAGCGTACACAGAACACCCATGGCAGCGCGCAGCGCGATGTCGACCACGTCGTCCACCGGGCGGCGTCCGTTCGGGAAACCGGCGACATCACCGCCCAGAACGCCGAGATCGTTCTGCTCGGTGGCGCTGGTGGGCGCAATCGCGGTATTCAGACGCAGCATTTCGGAGGGCACCACGCCAGCCGGCTGATTCAGGTCCGGAATGCCGGTCAGGAAGGCTGCCACCAGGTCATTGCGCGGGAAATTGTCCGGTGCACGCACCGCGCCGCCGGTGGCCTCGCCGAACAGGATTTCCAGCAGCTCGGGCAGGCTGGGATGCGTGACATACTGGGCGAACTGGAGGTCGTCCCGCGGCTCACTGGCGTTGAAACGATCCTTGTCCGGCAGGCCGATCACAACCTCATTGACCAGCGGCGAACCCAGGCGTGAGACCTGATTCCAGGCGCCGCCCTGCAGTGCCGCACCGGTCGGGTTCATGGTGATGCCCGCCGCGGACAGATCCTGGGGTTCGGGATTGAG
Organism: Oceanococcus sp.; assembly: GCA_041632255.1. Classification (GTDB taxonomy): domain Bacteria; phylum Pseudomonadota; class Gammaproteobacteria; order Nevskiales; family Oceanococcaceae; genus Oceanococcus. The sequence goes on from JBFKIN010000039.1 coordinate 11,384, forward strand.
CATCCTGGCCTGCCGCAGACTGGCGGTGGTCCAGGCGCCAATCACGCTCTCGTTTCCGCTGGTCACGCAGGCGATCGGCAGTTCGAGCGCGAGGGAGGTCACGTTCTTGTCCGCGATGCTGTTCTGTTCCAGCGACCGGGCACCCTCGGCCAGTTCCTCGGCCGGCGCTTCGATATTGACCAGGTCAAAGGTTTCGCCGAGGTTCACGACGAAGCCTTCGCGCCGCTGGCCCACGAAGACGCGCCCCGGTTCGCTGCAGCCGGGAATGCTGATGGGGTGGATGTGGGCGCGGGCATAGGCGGCGTAGTCGGCAAAACTCTTGGTGCCGATGTAGTCGGTCGGCTTTTCGAACACCGTGTTGCCGTCCGGCTTGGTGACGGCGCTGAACGTGCCGCTGCGCCGGTCACCGGTGACCAGGCTCAGGGTGTAGCTTTCGCTGACGTTCAGGGCCGCGGTGTCAGCGGCGCTGATGGGGCCGATGTTGCTCAGCGGCACGGCCACGGTCGTGTCGCCGACAGGGACGGCGAGCCCTTTCAGCGCGTTGTCGAAGCGGAACTGGAAGCTGAGGTCTTCGACCGCATCGCCGTTGTTGTCGATGTGAATCTCGTAAAGCGCCGCCGGGTCCAGGCGAAAATAGTTGGGTCCGCCGTAGGCGTCCTGCAGGCCCTGATAGTTGGCAATCACCGTGACGAAGTCGCCACGCCCGCTTTCGTAACTGCGGAACAGGTAGAAATCGGTGCCGTCCACTTTCGGGCTGCTGGTGATGAAAGGCGCCTCGCGGTGGCTGGAAGCGCCGGCCCCGAAACTGAGGCCGATGAGGGCCGCGCCCGTCACTGCGGCGCGGAGAATGGGTACTGCTCTCATACTGATGTCCCTGTGCTGCGGCCACATGGCCTGTACAGTGACATACGCACCGTGGCGCAAATTGGATGCAGCCGTTCGATCAGCGAGCGCGCAGCGCCTGTCGCATGGCCACGATGCTGGCTGCGGTGGGTACCCCCACATCGAAGTGCCCGGCACCGGGCAGGATCAGCACACGGGCATCGTCGCCGCCGGCCGCCGCGGCGGCAACGAAGTCGCGCGCCATGGCCACATCGACGATGGCGTCGGCGTCGCCATGAATGAGACGCAGGCGGGATCCGGTCGGAATACGCTGCTGAGGAGAGCCGTCTTGGTAACGTCGCGGAACCTGGTTGGGCGTACCCTGCAGCAGTTGCTCGACGCTGGCGTGGCAACTGCCGGGAGGCCCCTCGCGGTAACGGGCCAGATCCGTGATGGCGGCCAGGCCGACGACCCGGTGAACCGGCAAGGGCCCTTCGCGATACAGGTCCGAATCGGCTGCGAGCGTGTGACGGGAAGCCGCCCACAGCGCCAGATGGCCGCCGGCGGAATGGCCAGCGACGGTCAGTCTTTCAAGATCCAGTCGGTGCAGAGGGGCCAGTCCCCGCAACATGTCGATGCCCGCGGCGATGTCCAGGAAGGTGTTGGGCCAGCCGCCGCCGTCCTCTCCGAGACGCCGATACTCCAGGTTCCAGGTCGCATAACCCTCCTGGCGAAGCCAATCCGCCCAGTGCTCGAAATAGCCCATATCGAACTGCGCCAGCCAGCAGCCGCCATGCAACAGCACGACCACCGGATGCGGGCCGGGGCCGTCGGGCGTTCGCAAGACGCCAAACTGGGCAGGAGCATCCCCGTAGCTGATGCGC
>JBFKIN010000040.1:0-12933 GCA_041632255.1 Oceanococcus sp.
GCCTGTTCCAGCCACAGCGCTCTGGCCTTGCGCTGCAGGGCGGTGCTGGCCGCCTCGTGACGCTTGGCCGGTTCACTTTTCCAGGCCCGCAGTTCGGCCTGCAGCCGCCAGTGATGCAGCAGGGCATGAGCCCGGGCGCGAATCCGGTAGCGCGGCAGGCCCAGACTGGGGCGCTCCGGATGTGGGAGATGCTCGCTTTCTTCATGATCGAGCAGGCTTTCCACCCACGCGCGGTCCGCCGGTTCCGCCGCCTGCAAGGCCAGCAGGCGCAGACGCTCGGCGATTGCGGCATCTTCAGTGGGATACGGGTCGGCAGCCAGGGCCGGGCCAGTGCAAAGGCCGGCAAGCAGGAGCCAGAACGGCAGGCGTTTCATCTGGGCTGGCGCGCTCGGTGATAATGCGGGAAGACACCCTATCTTACAGTCTCCATCCGTGACCACCGTTGCTGCCCGACCCGACGACATCGCCCTGATCGACCGTTTTTGCGACGCGCTGTGGTCGGAGGATGGTCTGGCGGATCGCAGTCTGTCTGCCTACCGCTCCGATCTCACGCGGGTGGCGTCCAGTCTCTCGGCTCGCGGCGGAGGTCTGCTCGACGCCCAGGGGGCGGATCTGGCATGGGTGCTGGCCAGGCGGAGCCATCTTGCCGCTCGCAGTCTGGCCCGCATGCATTCCGCGCTGCGCCGTTTCTATGGTTGGGCGGTCCGTCAGCGCCTGCGGGAGGATGACCCCACGGTGCGGCTGGCCCGTCCCCGGATTGGCCGGCCTCTGCCCAAGTCCCTGAGCGAAGCGGAGGTGGAGCGCCTGTTGGCGGCGCCGGATATCGGCAGCGCCCGGGGGATGAGGGATCGCACCATGCTGGAACTCATGTACGCGGCAGGCCTGCGGGTAAGTGAACTGGTGGGGCTGGAACTGCCGCGACTGAGCACCGAGTCCGGTGTGGTCCGTATTCTGGGCAAGGGCCAGCGGGAGCGCCTGGTGCCGGTGGGAGAGGAGGCCCTGCACTGGTTGCAGCGTTATCTGCGCAGCGCGCGGCCGGAGCTGATGGATGGCCGCGCCAGTGCGGTGCTATTTCCGGCGCGCAATGGACAGGCCATGACGCGACAGAACTTCTGGCATATCATTAAACGTTACGCCGTCACTGCGCAGGTCAGCGGCAGCATTTCGCCGCACACGCTGCGTCATGCCTTTGCCACGCATTTGCTGAATCACGGCGCGGATCTTCGGGTCGTGCAGATGCTCCTCGGGCACAGCGATCTGTCGACCACACAGATATACACCCATGTGGCGACTGCTCGATTGCAGCAGTTGCACGCACAACATCATCCGCGGGCCTGAATTATTCCCTGACAGGGCGGTCAGAGCGGGAAAGCAAATCGGAGTATTCATGAAAAAGCTGATTGTGAGCCTGATCGTCGCCGGCCTGAGCGTCACTGCGGGGGCGGCTGGGCCCAAGGATGCGGAGATTCAGGCGGTCAAGGATCGGCTGAACAAGGCCTTCCCGGGGCTGGATGATGGCGATATCAAGCGGACGCCGGTGGACGGACTGTTCGAGATCAGCCGCGGCCTGTCATTCGGCTACGTCACCGAGGACGGCAAGTATTTCCTCGATGGAGACCTGATCGATATTGAACGCGGTGAATCGTTGACCGAGAACAGCCGCAAGAGCCTGCGCCTGAAGGCCCTGTCCGAGCTTGGCAAGGACAAGATGATCGTGTTCCCGGCCAAGAACGAAAAGCACGTGGTGACGGTGTTTACGGACATTGATTGTGGCTACTGTCGCAAGCTGCACCGGGAAATGGCCGACTACAACAAGCAGGGCATCACCATTCGCTACCTGTTCTACCCGCGCAGCGGGCCGAACACCCCGTCCTTCGCCAAGGCCCAGAATGTCTGGTGCGCGAAAAACCGCAACTCGGCGATGACCAGCGCCAAGCAGGGTGAAGAACTGCCTGACAAGGCTTGCGCGAATCCCGTGCTGGAGCACTATCGGGCAGGTCAGAAGCTGGGTGTGCGGGGTACCCCGGCGCTGATTCTGGATGATGGCTCCATGCAGCCGGGCTACGTGCCGGCCGCCCAGATGGTGCAGCTGTTCGAGCGCGCGGGCTGAGGCGACTCAACGAAGAAAAAAGCCCGGCCATGCCGGGCTTTTTTGTGCTCAGTGCCAGTGCTCATGGCCGCGCGGGTAGTGCAGGTGGCAATCCTTGCTGTGCTTGTGCCGACGCGCCTGCTGTTTCCAGGGCTTGTGATGGCTGCGGTAGGGTCGGTGGTCGTCGTGATGCTGCGGGCGGTAATGCCTCCCCCAGTGGGGATGTCCGTGCCCGTAGCTGCGATAGCAGGCCGGACCGTGAGCGTGGGCATGTCGCCGCTCGTGGTAGTGGCCATGGCTCAGCCAGTGCCCCAGGTTGATTCCCAGGCTCAGCGGGCCGTCGCCGATGAAAATCTGGCCGCTGACCTGGGGGTGGGCCAGCGCTGGTGAGGTCATGCCCAGGCTGAGCAGCAGACCCAAGACTATTGATCGTGCCGACATCGCGGTGCTCCGTGTGATTTGAGCTTCAACGCGGTGGACGGCCGGGCGTTGACAGTGATCCGCGTCGCCAGGCGCTTGATCCGGGTCAAAAAATCCCCGTATAAGGTCATCCGACAATTTTTCAAGGCCATGATATCAAAGCAAAAATCCTGATTTCAGGGCTTGAAATGGCGTCCGGCGACTGCATATTCCGGGGACAAGCCTGACGGCCCAAGGAGAAATACGATGAGCTTGATGAGATATGAAGCCTGGCCAGCGATTGGTCGCTGGCACCGGGATCTGGATCGCCTGTTTGATGAAATCACCGAGTTCACCCGGGAGCAGGACAGCCAGCCGGCCTGGCAGCCGCGCGTCGACATCTACGAGTATTCGGATCGCTTCGAACTGGCGGCTGACCTGCCGGGCGTCGACCCGGCCAGCGTCGACATCACCCTCAAGAACGGTTTGCTGGAACTCTCCGGTGAACGCAGTACGTTGGTGAATGACGAAGGCGTGCAGCGGAGACGCAAGGAACGTCGGGACGGCCGCTTCTACCGCAGCTTCCAGCTGCCTGATGCCGCCGAAACCGAGGGCGTCAGCGCCGAAAGCCGGCATGGCGTGATTTTCATCCGCATTCCGAAGCGCGCCCAGGCCCAGCCGATCAAGGTGCAGGTGACATCCTGAAGCCAGCCAGCGTGGGGCGCTCAGGGCGCCCCGCGCGTTTTTGGCTACAATCGGGGGCCAGTTCCTGTTGCCCCATCCGATGAAATTCTCCGCGTCCGTGGTACTGCTGTTCCTCGCCGCTGTGCATGCAACGGCCGGCGCCGCCGACTGCAGTCGGGCGGACATCGACCACTACCTGGATCGCGGATTCACGCCGCAGCAGGTCCTGGAACTCTGCCGCAGTGAACAGCCAGCGCCGGAGTCGGATCCGGAACGTCCGATTGATGCCGGCTACTGGCGGGACGTGATCGACGGTCATGCCATCGAGCTGGGAGAGGACGCTCTGCGCTTCTCGCGCGAGCTCTGCGTTGCATATGACCGGCCGAATTATGCCCAGCGGCGCAAGCGAGCCTGTGGCAAGGCCCACTTCGTTGTCGGCCTGGATGGTCTCGAAGTGCTGGAGTCGCACAAGAAGCTGCTGTACTGGGGGCGCAACAGCATCGCCGTGCGCAGCCCCCGGATCAGCCGTCGCTACGAACTGAATCAGCAGGCATTGTCCGAAAGGGATCAGGCGCTGCTGGAGCAGGAACTGGAACGCGGCGAGTACAGCGAAATCCCGATTCGTGATGGGGTCGCCGTGGACGTCGTGAGCGAACGGCTGAAACGGTTGGCCCGCTGACTGGAGGCCTGCAACGGTCGGCGTGCCCTGCCTGCGCCGGCCAGAGATTCGAGCGGGTTCAGGTCGCGCGGGGCTGACCGGATAGTGTGAAGGCGGTCACGGCTGCATCTCCCGGCCGACGCCTTGCTGCGCGCAGTTTCGCCCTGCCGGCACCCATGAATCGCTTTTCCGCCTTTCTCGATGTTGAGCACCGGGCTGTCGGGGCAGAGGACCATCCCACGGCGCTGGACGAGGCCCCCTATGGTCGCATCGTGCGTCGATTGGGCCACGCGCCGGTGGACCGGCCTTCCGTGATCAGTTGCTGGCCGGGCATGGCGGCATCGTGATCTGCGCCGACGGTCAGGCCGGACATGGCCGAGTCCGCTCGCTGCCCGGGCAGGGCGGGGTGCGGCTGAACGGGCAAAAAAAAACGGCGCCTCAAGGGCGCCGTTTTCTGAAGAGCGGGAAAGCCTCAGATCTGGAAGCCGTACTTCACGCCCAGGCTGATGACCGAGGTTTCGGCATCCGGTGCGTTGTCCAGATCGGACTGCGAGTACAGGCCATAGAAGGTGAAGTCTTCGATCAGGTCGACGAAAGCACCGACCGTGAAGCCCATGCCTTCGCCGGCACCCTGGTCGACGGTGCCGTAGCTGACGGCCAACTTGATGTTCTCGTTCAGGGAGTAGTCACCGCCGACGAACAGGTAGTTGCGCTCGTCGCCGTTGCGCAGGTCCACGATTTCGTAGGAGGCGCCCAGGTTGATGCCCATGATCGAGTAGCTGGCGGAGGCCTGCAGGGCGGTGTCGACCACCGTGCCGGAACCGGCGACGACGCCGTCAACGGCTTCAGCGCCAATCGCGAGGTACTGCACACCCAGACCGAGTTCGCCCAGACGGTAGTCCAGGCCCACGGCGAAATCGTGGTCCTCGTCGGACAGTTCCTGCAGATAGACGCCGGCGTTCAGGGTCAGCCCAGCGATTTCCGGCGACACGTAGCCGATGGAGTTGTTGGTCCAGCCGTTGACCAGATTGGACTGGCCGTAGCTGCCGCCTTCGTTCTGGCCCACGCCCTTGTAGTTGACGGCGGAGGTGTCATAGAACGGGTCCAGACGCTGGCCGGCCAGCTTGTAGGCGGTGTTGGTGCGGCCGAAAATCATCGTGCCGACCGAGGTGTTGAAGCCGATAAAGGCGTGGCGGGTGCTGCCCAGGCCGTTGGCGGCATCATCGACGCTCAGGCCCAGTTCCACCGCGTAGAAGAACTGGCCATTCTCGCCCTGGAAGCCGAGACGGGAAGCGTTGTTGTCGCCGCTCTGGCCATCCTGAGCCACTTCGTTGCCGGCCAGGTCAGAAAACACACCGTCGACCTCGTTGGCGCTCAGGTTGAATTGTCCGTAGATTTTGCCTTCGGCCTGTGCGGCCAAGGGGGCGGCGATTGCGGCAAGAACAAGCGCACCCGTCAGATGATTCTTCATCAGTGTCCTCAAGAATAGATAAATTCGAATTCCCCACTTGAAAGCGTGCCGCGTCCGACACGCCAAGCCCCACATTGTTATGTAATGTGAGCCGGGGATTGTAATGGCAGCGGGCGAGAATGGAAACGCCGGCCGTCGGCTGCGGGCAAAATTGCTACGATGCCCGCAAAGGAGGGCAGATGCAGGCAATCAGACTGGAGCGTCACGGGCCGACCTCGGTATTCGAATTGCGGGACATGCCGGCGCCGGAACCTGCGGCGGGTGAATTGCGGATCAGGCTGGACGCCGCCGGGGTGAATTTCGCCGATATCCTGGCCCGCCAGGGCATTTATCCCGACTGCCCGCCGCTGCCCTGCACCCTGGGTTACGAGGCGGTCGGCGTGGTCGATGCTGTCGGCGAAGGGGTAGAGAGTTCCTGGCTGGGACGCAGGGTGATGGCCCTGACCGATTTCGACGCCTATGCGGAGCAGGCCTGTGTCGGTGCGGAGTATGTCTGGCCGGTGCCCGATCAGCTGAGCAGCGAGGAAGCGGCGGCAGTGCCATTGAACTATCTGACCGCCTGGGCCCTGCTGATGGCCATGGGATCCCTGAAGCCGGGTGAAACGGTGCTGATCCACAATGCGGGAGGCGGTGTCGGGCTGGCGGCCGTGGACATCGCGCGCCATGTGGGCGCGCGGGTCATTGGGACCGCCAGCATGGCCAAGCATCGCAAGCTGGGCGAGCGGGGCTGCGACGAGGTGATCGACTACAACCTCTCCAACTGGCAGGCGGCGGTGCTGGATATTACCGAGGGGCGCGGGGTCGACTTGGCCATCGACCCCATTGGCGGTCCCCACTGGAGCTGGACCCGCGAAGTGCTGGCGCCTGCGGGTCGCATGGGGATGTACGGCATTTCCAGCGCGTCTGCGCCGGGCGCCATCGGCAAGCTGAAGCTGGTGAAGCTGTTCCTGGGAGCGCCCATCTTCCATCCGGCCCGGCTGATTCCCGGCAATCAGGGGGTGTTCGGCGTCAATATCCACGCCATGTACGAGGAGTCCGGCCTGTTCCAGTCCTGGATGAAGAACATCCTGGAAGGGGTGGATCAGGGCTGGGTCCGGCCGCATGTGGATCGCAGCTTCTCCTTCGCCGATGTGGGACAGGCGCATGCCTGGATCGAGGGGCGAAAGAATTTCGGCAAGGTCGTACTCGTGCCGGAATCCCAGGCTACCTAGACGCGAGGAGACTTGCCGCCGGGGGGGGGCGTCGTCGTCAGCGCAGGCCGTTCTCACAGTTTGCCGTCGATCGACAGCTTCCGAAGGTGGGATTCTATGTTGAGTCGGGCCAGTCCCCACAGGCGCCTGTCGACCCCCGCGTAGATCGTCTCCAGCATGCTGTCCAGGTCCTGGCCCTGACGGTGCAGGCTCAGGACCTGCTGTTCGCGCAGGCGCCGATGGCGCAGCGTTTCGGCGATACGGAAGCTGCTGCCCATGGCCTGGCCATGCGACGGGATGATGACCGCCGGCTCCTGGTCGATCACCCATTGCAGGGTGGCGAAATACTCACTCATGTCGCCTTCCGGCGCGGCGATCACCACCGTGCCGATGCCCTGTATGAGATCGCCAACGATCATCCAGGCCCGGCTTTCCGGCGCCAGGGCAAGCTGGCCCCGGTCATGGCCTGGTACGGCGTGGGCGCGGATCACTTCACCCTGCCAGCTTCCCAGCGCTTCACCATCGGCGATGGTGCGGGTGGTCACGCCGGTAAAGTAATTCGCGCCGAAGCGGGACGGAACGCGCTGCAGCGTGTCCGTGCTGCACCAGATCGGGACGTCCAGTTGCCGCGCCAGCCGGGGCGCCTGCTGATGGTGGTCCGGATGATGATGGGTCAGAAAGATCGCATCGACACGCCGTTGACCCAGCCGGTCCAGCAGGTCCTGATAAGCCGCCTCATCCGCGGGTGAAGGGTCCACCAGCAGGGTCGGTCCCTGGCCCAGCAGAAAGGCATTGGTGTGGCTGGCCGGCGGCAGGGTGTTGGAACGCACCGGCAGCATCTTGAGGCCCGGCAGGGGTTCCTCCTCGATCCAGTCCTGCCAGGCGGCGTGTTCGGCGCGCAGCAACTGCCGGCTGAGCGGATTCAGCAGCAGCTGGCCGCCGCTGAACCGGTCTTCCCAGTCCGCCACGCTGGCCCAGGCGCTGTCACTGAGGTCTTTCGGCAACTTGAGCGGCCTGGTTTGTGTTCGGAGTTCAATGTCCAGGACATGCGCCTTCAGTGCCGCGGGATGCCAGGGCGGGCTGTGCTGATCCGGCTCCTGTCGCCATCGCATGATCTGATCCAGGCCCAGTCCCAGCCCGGACAGCAGGGCCTTCAGGCTGGCAGCAAGCTCGCTCGGGAAGCCGCACAGGGCCGGGTGGGGCGGCGCACTGGCGTCCACCCGCCACACCATGGGCAGGTGCCAGTGGCCCGGATCCAGCGACCGCTCAGGGCGGCCGCGCAACAGCAGGTATTGCCGCTCGCAATGGATCCGGGCAATGAGCAGTTCCTGGGACATCAGGGCGGGGTCGAAGCGCAAGTGTTCAAGCAGGATGCCATGGATCGCTGGCAATGAACTGGATTTGCTCGGATTTTTCCCCGGGTGACAAAAAATTGCCGGATTTGCGGCTTGCGGTTTTTTATGGGCCTGTTTGCGGGCATAATGCGTCACCAACGACACAGCTTCGTGTCCGGAGACAAAATTGAACGGTGGGATGAACATGCGTAATCCTTTGGTGCTCATTGCCGGGCTGTGCTCGGTGCTGACCTTGACGGCCTGCAACGACATCAGAAGCCCGGGCTTCATTCCGAAACTGAAGGAGCTGCGCGTTTGCGAGAGCCTGGGCGAAAGCTGTCCCAGCGCCGACGCCTGCGCGGCCCGCCCCGCCTCGCTGCCGTCCATCCTGCCGGCCGGCCGCACCCTGCAGATGTGCGCCCTGGGTCGCTATGGCGGCCTGAACTCGCCGGATGACAACATCCTGACCCCCGATGTGTGGCGCAACCTGACCAGTCAGGTCACCTGGTCGACCACCGCGGCCGCGGCAGGCCGCTTGAGCGTTGATGCCAGCGGTCTTGTGACCGGCATCGCACGGTCATCGGCGCTTCCGGTGACGGCCACGATCGCCGGACTGTCCCCGGTCACCACGAACGTGCGCGTGACCGAGCCGGTGCTGGAGCGTGTCCAGATCGTGCCGCAGGGCGATCAGGGCCGCGTGCTGGCGGGCACCAGCCGCCGCCACCAGTGCTTCGGCTTCTACAGCGCCGACCCGGCCTGCACCGGTCCGTTCCCGCAGTCCTGTGACATCACCAATCTGGCCAGCTGGACCAGCAGCAACGCTGCCGTTCACTCCATCAACGATACCGATGACAAGGGCTTCGGCCGTGCGCTCAGCGCCGGTTCCGCGGAGATCGACTGCGCCCTGGAGGGCATCACGTCCGATCCGGGCGCGCTCTATCAGGTCTGCGATCAGTCCAGCATCACCGATGTCGCGGTCGATCCGGCGACGGTGCCGGCGACCGCCATACCGGTCGGCGCGACGGTGCAGTTGACCCTGCAGGTGACCTACACGGACTGCCTCACCAACCAGCCGGTCACCATCACCCTGACCGACGATGCCGAATGGACCTCCGATCGCCCGGATGTGGCGACCGTGGAAGACGGGCTGGTGACCGCAGTGGATGCCGGCAGTGCGCAGATCACGGGCAGCTTCGGCGGTATCGACGCCGACCCGGTTCTCATCAATGTGGTCGATCCGTCGGAACAGTTCCGCCTGGAGATTGGCGGTCCGGCGGTGCTCATTTCCGGGATCAACCTGACGGCCGAGTACACCGGGTCCGCGATCTTCACCGACCCGGACACCGGCGAGGAACTTGATCCTGTCGACGTGACCGCCACCATGGATACGGTCTGGAGTTCGTCCGCACCCACCGAGATCAGCTTCCCGGACATGCGTGACGGCTCCGCCACGGTGAGCGAGACCGCCGTTCCGCAGACGGTCACCATCACGCTGATCTATCGCGGCGTCTCGGAGACTTTCGAAACCCAGATCGCCAGTTCCACGCTGACCGGCGTGGAAGTCACGCCGGACTTCGCCTGCACCAGCGCCAGCGGCGAAGAAATTGCGGCCGATCAGGGCGGGCCAAACTTCAGCAGCTATCCGTTCGAACTGGTCGCCCACGCCATCCTCGAGCCGATCGACGCCGAGGGCAATCCGATCGTCGATGCTGACGGCAACCCGATCTCCTGCAGCGCAGACGCCACCGAATCGTCCACCTGGGGCGCGACCATCGGGCCGGTGCCGGTTCTGGATATCCTGGGTGTCCCGATGCTCGGCGAGTGCGAAGGTGCCCCAGGCACTGTCGGCGATGATTTCGAAAATCCTCCGCTGCTGGTCAGCGATGCACCCGGCAGCAAGGGCGAGGTCACCCTGAACGCGGGCAGCTTCGGCACCCTGGGCGGCTCCTCCTGTGTCACCGCGACGCTGGAGACCTTCAATGCCACCAGCACCTTCTATGTGCTGACGGATCTGATCGGCCCGGTCTGTGCGTTCAACGCGACAACCGCCCCGAGCGTGGCGCCCTGCAGCGAGTTGCTGGGGCCGCCGGCGGCGGCTCGGTAAGGCGAGAGTAATACAATGATGGGAGCCGGCGTCGAGGCTGGAAAAGACCATTCTCGCGCCAGCCCCCGACAGGCAGGTTTCCTGACAGATATGCGCACCCACTTTTCACAGGGGACAAGGAATATGGGACGTTTGGGATGGTTGGTTCTGGCCGGATCGCTGGCGGGCACCGCCAGTGCGGCGGAGCCGTTCGACAACCGCTGGTTCATCAGTGCCATGGCTGGCGGCGCGATCACGGACAGTTCCGAGTTCGATGAAGGCTTTACCTTCACCCTGTCGGCCGGGCGGGCAATCTTCCCGCGCCTGACGGTGGAGGGCGAATTCGCCTACGCGCTGATCAACGTGCACAACGTGGGCAATTCCGGCCTGACGGCGGATTACACGCGCTTCGGCGGCGGCATCAAGGCCACCTACGATGTGCTGCAGGCGCAGGACTTCAAGCTGGGCCTGTTCGGCGGCATCGCCGGAAGGCAGGTGCAGTGGTTGAGCACGGAGCAGAACGGCGTGGGGGGCTTCGCCGGCCTGACCTTCGTCCGGCCCATCGACAACAACTTTGAGTTCCTGGCCGAAGGGCGCTATACCCTGGACCCGGTCGACGAGGAAGGCAATCTCGACAGTGACCAGTATTATCACTGGTCGGCGACCGCCGGTGTGCGCTACAAGTTCGGTCCCTGGCCGCCGCCCCCGCCGGACCGGGACAAGGACGGCGTGCCCGATTCGATCGATGAATGCCCGAACACGCCCTTCGGCGTGGAGGTCAATCCGCGCGGCTGTCCCTTCGACACCGACGGCGACGGCGTGCCGGACTACAAGGACAAGTGCCCGAACACGCCGGACGGCGTGCTGGTGGACGAGCACGGCTGCCCGCTGGATTCGGACAAGGACGGCGTGATCGACCCGCTGGATCGCTGCCCGGATACCCCGGAAGGCGTGCCGGTCGATGCCCAGGGTTGCCCGATCGATTCCGACCAGGACGGCGTGCCGGACAGCCGTGACCTGTGCCCGAACACCCCGCTGGGTGCCGAGGTCGACATCAATGGCTGCCCCTACGATACCGACCAGGACGGTGTCCCCGACTTCCGCGACGACTGCCCGAACACGCCTTACGGTGTGCCGGTGAACGAACGCGGCTGCTCGCGTGACAACGACGGCGACGGGGTCGAGAACGAGATCGATCAGTGCCCGAACACCTTCCCGGGGCTGGAAGTCGACTCCGTCGGCTGTCCGATCCGCAATCAGGTGCTGGTGCTGCACAACGTCCACTTCGAGTTCGACAAGTACAACCTGCTGCCCGACTCCAAGCAGCTGCTGCGCAAGGTGGCCAAGTCCCTGTCCGATCAGCCGCTGCTGAAGGTCCAGGTGGCCGGTCACACCGACTCGCTGGGCTCCGATCAGTACAACCAGGTACTGTCCGAGCGGCGTGCAGCCTCGGTTCGCGCCTTCCTCGTTTCCGAAGGCGTGCCGGCGGCGAATATCCAGTCGATCGGCTATGGCGAGTCACGTCCGGTGGCCGAGAACTCGAGCGAGGAAGGTCGGGCGATGAACCGGCGCGTGGAAATCCACCTGCTCGAGTGATGCTCGCGCGATGATCACGAAGCCCCGGCCACGGCCGGGGCTTTTTTTTTGCGGGGACCAATGGCCTGGGCCAGGGCGGGTCGGCGCCGCTCGTCAGGCCGCCGCTTTCCCAGGCGCGTTTTTCAAGCCTATAATGCAGCCATGTCCAATCTGATGCACAAGCGCGTGATCTGCCTGCTCGCCTGGCCGTTTAGCCGGGAGAGGGCGCGCCCGCGCGCGGAATCGACCTAGCGATTCCGTTTCGGATTGCGAACCGCCCATCCCCAGGATCGGCGGTTTTTTTTTGCCCGGAGAGATGCAATGAAAGTGGCTCTGGCCTACGCGACGGTGGTGCTGATCTGGAGCACCACGCCGCTGACCATCAAGTTCAGCACCGACAGCCTGTCCTTCATCGCGGCGGTCGGTCTGCGCATGGGCCTGGCCGGCGCCGTCTGCCTGCTGATCTGTCTGTTCACGCGCACGCCCCTGCGGCGGGATCCTCAGGCCCTGTCGGCGTATGCCGCGGCCAACATCGGGGTGGTCGGGGCGATGAGCGCGACCTATCTGGCGGTGGCCTATATCCCGTCGGGACTGGTGTCGGTGATCTTCGGTCTGGCCCCGCTGCTGTCCGGCGTGTTCGCCCGCTGGCTGCTGGGTGAGGCTGCGCTGTCCCCGCTGCGCATCGGCGCCCTGATGCTGTCGCTGGGCGGGCTGGGTCTGGTGTTCCAGGGCGCGCTGGCCCTGCCGGGCGACGCGCTGCCCGGCCTGCTGCTGAGCCTGCTGGCGGTGACCCTGTTCGCACTCAGCGGGGTGCTGGTCAAGCGGCAGTCAGCGGGCATGACGGCGCTGGAACATACCACCGGTTCGCTGCTGCTGAGCCTGCCGGTGTTCCTGCTCGGCTGGCTGATCTTCGACGGCCAGTGGCCGCTGCAGATGTCACGCCTCAGCCTGCTGTCGGTGGGCTACCTGGCCCTGTTCGGCTCGGTGTTCGGCTTCATGCTGTACTTCTTCGTGCTGCAGCGTCTGGGGCCGACCCAGGTGGCCCTGATCCCGTTGATCACGCCGGTCTTCGCCCTGGCCCTGGGCAGCCTGCTGGCCGGCGAGGCGATCGGCGCGCTGACCTTTGTCGGGGGCGCGCTGATCCTGCTGGCCCTGGCGGTCTACCAGGGCGATGCCCGCCTGCAGCGCTGGCTGGCACAGCGCCGCGAGGGGCTGCTGCTGCGCGAAGCCGGCTGATCAGACACGGTCGGCCGCCGCAGCGCGCTTGGCGCGGGGCCGGCGGCCGACCGGACTCAGCCGCCGAACTGTCCGAAGCTGCCGGCGTTGAGCCAGAAGTGGGTGGCGATGCTCGCCGCTAGGCCCAGGGCGATGGCCGGGGTCCAGCGCAGGTGGCTGAAGAAGCTGTAATGGCCGCGAGCCTGGCCCAGCAGGGCCACGCCGGCGGCGGAGC
>JBFKIN010000041.1:0-12930 GCA_041632255.1 Oceanococcus sp.
CCGCGCATCCGGGCTATTCGGATACCAACCTGCAGTACGTCGCCGCAGAGCAGAAAAAGAACCCGCTGGAGAAGTTTGTCATGTGGGTGGGCAATAGCCTGGTCGGTCAGCCGGCGGAAATGGGCGCACTGCCGAGCCTCTATGCGGCGACCATGCCCGAAGTGGCCAGTGGTGATTTCATCGGGCCGGATGGCTTTCAGCAGATTCGCGGCTATCCGCGCAAGGTCCACCCGCGTCGCCTGGCTCAGCAGACCGAACCGGCAGACCGGCTTTGGGCGCTGTCCGAACAGCGCACCGGTGTGAGCTACCTCTGAGGCGGCAGGGCGGGCAGATGGACGAGGTCCATCAGTTCGTCCGGTGGCAGGGGCCGGTACATGTAGAAACCCTGCACGTGCTGGCAACCGTTGAGGCGGCAGAACTCGAGCTGGCCCGCGGACTCCACGCCCTCGATCAGGCAGTCCAGGCCGATGGTGCGGGCCAGCTTGATGACGGCCCGGGCGATGCTGGCGGATTTGGCATTGCTTTCGATCTCCCGGATGAAGGTGCGATCGATCTTCAGCCGGTCCAGCGGCAACTGCTGCAGGTAGGCCAGCGAGGAGTAACCCGTGCCGAAGTCGTCCAGGGCGATGGCAAGACCGAATTCCCGGAGGGCAACCAGCTTGGAGATCGCGGAAGAAAAGTCGGTCATCACCGCCTGCTCGGTAACCTCCAGTTCAAAGCGATGGGGCGGGACCTTGGCCGTTTCGATGATCTCGATGATGCGGTTGACGCATTGTGGGTCCTGGAAGCCGACGGCGGAGAAGTTGAATCCGAGGCGAAAACCCGGCGGCAGGTCGTTGCCCCAGAGCATGGCCTGATCGCACAGGGTGCGCAGCACGTAGTGATCGAGCTGGATGATCATTCCGGCCTCCTCGGCAATCGGAATGAACTCGGCATTGGAGACAAAGCCACCGCGACCGTCTGGCCAGCGGACCAGCGCTTCTGCACCGGTCATCCGGTTGCGTGACAGCTCGATCTGGGGCTGGAAATGGATGTCCAGTTCGCCGGTGGCCAGCGCCCGGCGGAGGTCCCCTTCCATGTTGAAGCGGGTGGTTGCGGCGTCACCGAAACTCTTGCTGTAGGCCGAAACGCGGCCGGGACCCTGCTGCTTGGCGACGCCGGTCGCGGTCTGGGCCCGGGCCAGCACGCGCTCCAGATTCGGCGCGTCCTCCGGAAAGACCACAAGGCCAGCGCTGGCGGTCAGGGTGGTGCTGAACTCGCCCAGGTTCATGGGACGGTCCAGTTGCGCCAGGATGCGCTCGGTGATTTCGATGCCCTGGGTGCGGGCCGATGCGGCGTTCTCCCAGCCATGATTGAAAATGGCGACAAAGTTGTCACCTTCGTCTCGGCCCAGGAAGTCGGTGGCGTCCATCGCGTTCTGCAGCCGCCGGGTGCCCAGTGCCAGGGCGGCGTCGCCGACGCTCGGGCCGTAGTTGTTGTTCAGCGCCTGCATGCGGTCAAAATTGATCCGCGCGATGCACAGATGCTTGCCGGTCTGCTTGGCTCGCTGCAGTTCATGGCGCAGGCGCTCATAGAGCTGGCGACGGTTCGGCAGGCCGGTGAGCTGATCGAACTGGCTCAGGTGTTCGGCCCGGCTCATGGCTTCCTCGCGGCGGCGCACCTCCTGCTCCAGGCGGGTATTGATCTCCTGGAGTTGCTTGGTGCGCTTGCGCACCGCCAGTTCCAGCATGGTCTTGGTCCGGGCGAGTGTCAGGTGGGTTCTGACCCGGGCCTGCACCGTTGGCGGGCTGATCGGCTTGACGATGTAATCCACACAGCCGGCCCGAAAACCCGCCATCTCGTCCTGCACCTCGGAACGGGCGGTGACGAAGATCACCGGAATCTTGGTGGTGGCGGGATTGGCTTTGAGCCGCCGGCAGACCTCGTGGCCGTCCATGTCCGGCATCATCACATCAAGCAGGATCAGGTCCGGTTTGTCGGGGCCCGTCGCCAGGTCCAGGGCGCGCTGGCCGCTGCTCGCCACCTGGATGCGGTATTCCTGCTGCAGAATCTCCACCAGCAGATCGATGTTCTGCGGTGTGTCATCGACGACCAGAATGCTGAGTTTCTTGTCTTCGCTCATTCCTGATCCGTACGCGATGGCAGGCCGGGTTGCGGATTTCCGTGCGATGGTTTCCTCATGCAGCCAGCGCTGCCTTCAGTTGGGCCAGTTGCACCGAAGCCTCTTCAAAGGCGTAGTTTGACAGATGTGCCTGAATCGAGCGCAACAACGCCTCGTGGCCAGGGGGAGCACGGTAGTTCTGGCAGTGACGGCGGGCCGAAGCGTCACCGGTGCGGATCAGTTCGGCCAGCTCCTCCAGCGCCGCCTCCTGCAGGAGCGGCAGGTCATCCCGAGCATCAGCCTTGTCCGCCACTTCGCCCTGCGGTGACAAGGCCTGATGCAGATTCTGGAAGGCGATCTCCAGCTCACGAATCAGATGGCTCATGCCTTCCGGCTCCTGCCGGCCGGCCAGCTCCTCCAGGGACAGGCAGCAGCCCTCTATGGTCGTGGCGCCGAGATTGCCCGCGGCGCCCTTGAGCATGTGCGTCAGCGCCCGGAAATCCTGCCAGTCGTGATTGTCCATGCGCAGGCGCAGTTTCTGCGGGATGCCGGCGAAGCGCTCGCACAGCTGATTGATCAGACGCAGGTACAGTTCAAGGTTGTGGCTGGCTCGGCTCAGGCCTGCGTCAAGGTCCACCCCTGGCAGCTGAGGCAGTTGGCTGCTGGTTCTGGCGATCAGGGTGTCCCGGCCGGACTCTGCATCCAGCCATTTGGACAGCTTGCGATACAGTTCCTCGACCACGATGGGCTTGGCGATGAAGTCGTTCATGCCCACATCCAGGCAGCGTTGGCGAGCCTCGGGCTGGGCATCCGCGCTCATGGCGATGATGGGCACCTCGGTTTGCTTGAGCTCCTGCCGAATCGCCCTGGTGGTCGCCAGCCCATCCATGCCTTGCAACTGCAGGTCCATCAGAACCAGGTCAACGCGCTTTCGGGCAAAGGCGGTCAGCACTTCCTCGCCGGATTCGACGGAGGTCAGTTGCGCGCCAGTCTGGTCGAGGAGTTCCTCGATCAGCTCGCGATTGATGTCGTTGTCCTCGACCATCAGCACGGAGCGGTTGCCGAGATCCGGCACCAGGCGCTTTTCGAAGTCGCCAGTGCCTTCCATCGTCTGGCGCCCGGACTGGCGCACCGCGGCGATGGTATCCAGCATCACCGGCGAGCTGACCGGCTTGAGCAGCACCCCGTCCACGGCTCGTTCCTGGGCAAAGTCGCGCATCATCTCCTCGCGGACGTGCCCGGTGACGATGATGATCTTGCCGCCCCTCCCGGGCATTTGCCTGAGCCGCCGGGCGGTTTCCAGACCGTCCAGATCAGGCATGCGCCAGTCGAGCAGGGTGATGTCGAACTTCTGCTGATGGGCCAGCTTCAGAGCTTCCTGCCCGCTGCCGGCCTCACTGGTGACGAAGCCGAAATGCCTGAGGCCCGACACCAGCACGCGGCGGGCCGAGGCGCTGTCATCCACCACCAGGCAGCGCAGCGGACCCAGCGAGCGGGCCGTCTCCTGCAGCTCGCGCTGCACCTCCGGCTTCAGACCCAGCAGCGCTTCGAAGCTGAAGGTGCTGCCTTCTCCCGGCGTGCTGTCGATGTGGATGTCGCCATCCATCAGCCGGGCCAGGCGGCGTGAGATGGTCAGGCCCAGGCCGGTCCCGCCGTACTTGCGGGTGGTGGAGCTATCGGCCTGGGTGAAGGCCTTGAACAGGCGTTGCTGCACCTCGGGCGCGATGCCCACCCCGGTGTCACTGACGTCGAAACGCAGGCGGACCTGATCGGCGGACGCCGCGATCAGCCGCAGGTGGACATTGACCTCTCCTCGCTCGGTGAACTTGATCGCATTGTTGATCAGGTTGATCAGCACCTGACCGATGCGCAGCGGATCGCCCAACAGAACCCGCGGCACCGCCTGATCCACCTCCAGGTTCAGGGCCAGACCCTTTTCCTGGGCGCGCCCCGCGACCACGTCGCTGACGTTGTCCAGCAGCTGCTCGATGGAAAATTCCAGCGACTCCAGCTCCATGCGCCCCGCGTCGATCTTCGATACGTCGAGGATGTCATTGATGATGCTCAGCAGCAGGTGGCCCGAGGTGTCGATGCGCTTGAGATATTCCTGCTGCTTGGGCGACAGCTCGGTCTGCAGGGCGAGATGAGTCATGCCCAGGATGGCGTTCATCGGGGTTCGGATTTCGTGGCTGAGATTGGCCAGGAATTCGGACTTGGACCGATTGCCGGCTTCCGCCGCTGCCAGCGCAGCCTCCAGCTGCCGGCGCAGTCCCGTCAACTCCTCGATGTCCACCGAGTAGCCGCTCCAGATCGGTGTGCCATCCCGGCTGGTGCGCAGCTGGCCATGTGCGCGAATCCAGCGGTACTGGCCGTCCGGTCGCAGGCCGCGGTGCTCGTTGCTGAAGTCGGCGCGTTCGCGGCCAGCGCGGGCGATGGCACGGCGGAATCCTGCCCGGTCGTCCGGGTGGATGCTGTTAGCCAGGGTCTCGAAATCCTCCAGAACCTGCTCGCGGGTGATCGAATAGAGCTTTTCGAAGGCGCCGGCGACAAAAGTGATGCGCGGCCGGTCCTGGCCCAGCACGATTTCCCAGAGCACGCCGGGCGAGGCTTCATTGACCTGCCTCAGGCGCTGTTCGGTGCGCTGAGCATGCTGTTCCGCGCGAATTCTGGCGTTCAGGTCGGCCTTGAAGGAGTCCGCCATCCAGTTCAGCGTCGTTGCCAGCTCGGCAATCTCGCGCACGCCGAAGACTTCGGCCCGCGTGTTGTACTGGCCGCTGCCGATCGCGGTCGCCGCATTCAGCAGGTGGCGCAGGGGTTTCGCCGCGTAGCGGTAGGAAATGACCAGGGTCAGGGTGATCAGGACGGCGAGAAAGCCGAGCAGGGCAAACAGCTGCTGCTGCAGTGTTTCGATCAGCCTGTGCTGCTTCGCCACCGCAGCATCGAGGCGGGCGCCGACATTGGATTCCGTCTGCTGAATGTAGTTGGCCAGCTGTCGAGCCCGCTCCTCCATGGCGGGCCGGCTCAGGTCCAGCAGCGTATCCGCAGAGGCTTCTCCAGGCTGAACCTTGCTCATCAGTTCGTCCTGCACGGCGCCCAGACCGACGATGGTGTTCAGTGCCAGGCTCAGGGACTGCATCTCACGGCTGCTGAAGCCTGCCAGATTGAGTTCGTTGATGAAGTTCAGCAGGGCCTGGTTGCGCAGATCGGGCATGGCAGCGTCCGGCCCGGGCTCGTCCGCCAGCAGGGTGCTACGGTCGCGCATCTGCTGGATCAGCAGGCGGTGACGCTCGAGAAACCGGGGATCACCCGAGCTGGCGTACTGCCGGGCCAGGCGCTTGATCTCGCTCAGCTGCAGCCAGAGTTCCTGGGCGATCCGGCTCATGGCCAGACGCTGCTCGCTGAGCTCGACCAGGGTGCCTCGGGCCGAGGCGCTCTTGCTGGCCTGCAGGATCGCCATGGTCAGAACCAGGCTGGCTGAGCCCAGTATGATGGCCACGAGGATCGGAATCGGAAGGAAACGTCGCATCGCAGGGCAATGTAGTGCCTGCCGGCGGCGGTGCCAAGCCAGTGCGGAGCAGCGTCATGATCGAAGTCCAGCAGGTCGACATCACCACCTTGGCAGTCGACGCGATCGTCAATGCAGCCAACAGCAGTCTGCTTGGCGGGGGAGGGGTGGATGGCGCGATCCACCGGGCGGCCGGGCCGCAGCTGCTGGAGGAATGCCGCGGTCTGGGCGGTTGTCCGACAGGTCAGGCTCGAATCACACAGGGCTACCGTCTGCCCGCCCGTTATGTCATTCACACCGTAGGCCCGGTGTGGTCGGGTGGGCGTGCCGGGGAGGCCGGACTGCTGGCCGATTGCTATCGCAACAGTCTGGCGCTGGCGGCAAGCCATGGCTTGCTCAGCATCGCCTTTCCGGCCATTTCCTGCGGCATATTCCGCTACCCGCTGGAGCAGGCCGTACCCATTGCGGTGAGTACCGTGCGCCAGTCGCTGGCGCAGGCCCCGGATGTGGAGCGGGTGATTTTCGCGGTCATGGGCGAGCCGCTGCTCGGCCTCTACCGGGAGGCGATCAGGGCTTGACATCGGACCGAAGCTGGGCAAGAGTGCGTAGTACTGGTACGCACTACGTATCTCCATGCTCAAGCGTCTGTTCAAGTCTTCCGCCCCTGCTGCGCAAACCATTGCGCGGCGCAGCGCTGCCAAGCGCTGGGCTTCGGTGGTGCCCACGCTGGGGCGTCGGGTGCGGGTCGAGCGGATCGACCGGGAAACACCAGACAGCGTCACCGTGACCATCGCACCGGTGGACGGTGGCCCGCTGGCCTTCGCCGCCGGTCAGTATCTGACCCACTGCTTCGAGGTGGATGGCGAGATACAGCGCCGGGCCTACTCCCTCTCCGTGCCTGAGGGCGCCGGCGAACTCGCCTTTACCTGCAAGCAGGTCAGTGACGGATGCGTGTCGCGCTACGTCTGCCAGCAATTGCAGGTGGGCGACGAATACGAGGTGCGCGGCCCGTCCGGTGAGTTCCAGTTGCCGGCCGGCAACGGCCCGCTGGTCTTCGTCGCCGCTGGTTCCGGAATCACGCCCTGTTTCAGTCTGCTGAGCACTGCACTGGCGCGAGACCCGCAGCGTTCGATCACCCTGATATACGGCAGTCGGGACCAGGTTCATATCATCTTCCGTGAGCGTCTTGAGACTCTGGCCGCCGCGCACCCGAACCTGCGTGTCGTGCACGTGCTGAGCCAGCCGCAGTCCGGCTGGGATGGCGAGGTGGGTCACATCGACAGCGAGCGCTTGCTGCGTCTGGCCGCGCCCGGTCCAGACAGTGAAATCTTCCTGTGTGGCCCCGGGGCGCTGATGGATGACTTGACGGCCGGCCTGTCGGCAGCTGGCTGCGGAAGGGTTCATCGTGAAGATTTCCGCTCGGTCAATCACGCCACAGCTGCGCATCCGGACCTGCCGCAGACCATCGTGTTCCGGCGCAGCGGTCAGCAGGTTGAACAGCAGCCGGGTCAGTCGATCCTGGAGGCGGCGTTGGCCAATGACATTGCACTCGACTTCTCCTGCACCGTGGGCGGCTGCGCCGCCTGCAAGGTCAAGGTGCTGCGTGGGCGGATCGCGCTGGATGAACCGAACTGCCTCAGCGCGCAGGAACAGGCTGAGGGCTACACCCTGGCCTGTTCGGCCTTTGCCCTGGAAGCCGTGGAGCTGGACGCATGAACCGTCGCTCGAGCGTCACCAGGAGCGAGGTCCAGGACAGCGCGCGCCGACGTCTGCGCATGAAGGAACTGGTGGCCCAGACCGGCGCCAGTCGCGAGGCGATCCGTTTCTACATCAATGAGGGCCTGCTGCCCGAACCGCAGAAAACCTCGCGCAACATGGCCTGGTACTCGCCGGATCATGTGTCGCGGGTGCGCTACATCCGGGCTTTGCAGGAAGAGCATTACCTGCCGCTGAAGGCGATCCGTGCAGTGCTGGACGGTGAGGACGAACAGTTCACGCCGCAGCAGCTGAACCAGTTCGAGACCCTGCGGCAGAAGATCGAGGCGGGTCACGCCGGCGAGCGGCGGCGGCAGTTCTCCGAGGTCGCGAAAGAACTGGCCCTGGCCCAGGATGAGCAGGACGCCGCCCGTGAAATGGGCTTCGTCAATGCGGACGGCAGCCTCGGGCCGCAGGATGAAGAGTTGATCCGCATCTGGGTTGACCATCGGGAGATGGGGCTGAATCCCGAGCGCGGTTTCTCGCCCCGTGACATGCGCGCGGTGCAGGATGCGGTGGACGTCATCTTCGCCAATGAACTGAGCCTCTTCACCAGCCGTCTGCAGGACCTGAAGGGCGCTGAACTGGTGCAACTGCTGGATCGCGTGGTTCCCAACATCAATCGCACCTTTGCGTTGCTGCATGAGCGCAAGCTGCGGCAGTTCCTCAAACAGATTCACGACGCCGAAGCGGCGCAAGGAGACAAGGCATGAGCATTATGGACAAGCTGCTGGAGGGCATGCCGATGTCCGCCCGCAACAGCGTGACCAACACCATGGACAACCTGGGACTGATGTTCTCGATCAAGAACCCGAAAGTGGCGCTGTCCATGGCGCCTTCGGCGATGCGCGGCATGGTGCGCAAGACCCACAAGAAGGCGGAGCACGTGGCCATGCATTCGCCACATGCCGTGCATTTCGACCTCGCTTACGGCAGCGACCATCCCGAGATGTGGGAGCTGTACCGCCGGGCGGTGGCGAATCAGTGGGACGGCGAGCGCGATCTGGACTGGAGCACCGACGTCGATCCGCTCAACCCGGAAGTGCCGTTGATCCCGGAGGAATATGCGCCCTTCGAAGGCCTGGCGGCCAAGGGCATCAAGCTCAATACGAAGGAAAAGCTGCGCTTTCAGGCGGATCTGGCGGCCTGGACCCTGTCGCAGTTCATGCACGGTGAACAGGGTGCCCTGTATGCCGCCGCCCAGGTCACCGAATGCGTGCAGTGGCTGGACGGCAAGTTTTATGGTGCCACCCAGGTGATGGATGAGGGGCGCCACCTGGAGGTGTTCTATCGTTACCTGGACTCCAAGCTGGACAAGGTCTATCAGGTCAACGACAACCTGTTCGTGATCCTGGACGACCTGCTGACCGATTCCCGCTGGGACGTGAAATTCCTGGGCATGCAGATCATGGTCGAGGGTCTGGCACTGGGCGCCTTTTCGACCATGTACAACTACACCAAGGAGCCGCTGCTCAAGAACCTGCTTCGCTATGTGATCCAGGATGAGGCGCGCCATGTGCATTACGGCGTGCTTGCCCTGCGCGAGCAGATCACCGAGAACCTCAGTCCGAAGGAGCGACGAGAACGTGAGGACTGGGCTTTCGAACTGGCCCTGCTGATGCGCAACCGCTTCATGAGCCATGAGATCTACTACGAGTGGTTCGGCGGCGGCACGAAGCTGTCGATCAAGGACTGGAACGAAGTCGTGCTCGAGGCGCCCGGCATGGTGGCCTTCCGCCAGCTGATGTTTCAGCGGCTGATTCCCAACCTGGAATACATTGGTCTGATGAGCGACCGGATCAAGGCGCACTACGAGCGTGAAGGGCTGGCCACCTTCCTGGGCGGACGCAACGCCACCCAGCTGACCGAGGCGGACCTCATCGCCGAAAACGACGCGATGGCCGCAGTCGACAAGGTTTCGCACGCCGCCTGATCGGGGCCCGTGGAACCCGGACTCCCGCGGCTCAGGTCCATCAAACCTGATCGGGGCCGGGGGGCAGTCCGGCGTTGCCCGTGTCCGCCCGGGGCGGGCGGACACTGTGCCGGAGAGCCTGGATGAAGGGTGCAGAGGATTTGCCGGCAGGGCCGGGCCTGCCCATCAGGGGCTGATCCTGTAAAGCGCGGCGTCTCTGGCGTCGGTCAGCACGTAGAGATAGCCATCCGGACCCTGGCGCACATCGCGAATGCGGCCGAGCTCGCCTTCCAGCAGGCGCTCCTGGTGGAGTACGCGCGCGTGCTCGTCCACGACAAGGCGGATCAGGGTGGCGTACTTCAGCGAGCCGACGAAGAGGTTGTGGCGCCATTGCGGAAAGCGGTCGGCGCTGTACAAGGCCATGCCCGAAGGCGCGATCGAAGGCGCCCAGTAATGCGCCGGCTCGACCATGCCGGGCAGGCTCTCCTGCCCGATGCGAAAGCCGGTGCCGTACTCGCGGCCGTGCGTGGCCAGGGGCCAGCCGTAGTTCGCACCGGGACGGATCACATTGATCTCGTCACCGCCCTGGGGCCCATGCTCGTGCGACCAGACCGCGCCACTGATCGGGTGGACGATCAGACCCTGGGGATTGCGGTGACCCGAACTGTAGATCGCGGCCAGCGCGCCCTGTCGGTCGATGAACGGATTGTCCTTCGGCACTGAGCCATCGTCGCGCAGGCGCAGGATGCTGCCTGCCGCGTCGCCGAGATCCTGCGAACGTTGGCGCTCTCCGCGATCGCCGATGCTGAAGTACAGGTGGCCGCTGCCGTCGAAGGCCATCCGTGAACCGAAATGGTGGCCACGGTCGGTGGCCTTGGCCAGCCGGAACAGTTCCTGCCAGTCATGCAGGGCGCCATCGCGCCAGCGGCCGCGTCCGATCGCGGTGACCTGGCCCTGCGCGGCCGGTGCGCTGTAGCTGAGATAAACCCAGGGTTTTGCGGGGAATTCGGGGTGAAGCATCACATCGAGCAGGCCGCCCTGGCCGTTGGGCTGCACCGCCGGCAGTCCGGCCACCGGTTGATCGAGCAGGCGTCCGTCGTGGACCCGGCGCAGGGTTCCGGATCGCTCGGTGATGAGCAGATCACCGTCCGGCAGGAAGGCGACGGACCAGGGGTGATTCAGCCCGCCGATGACTTTGTCCGCCCGGGCATGACCGGGACTGCCATGCGGATTGCTGCCAGCCAGGGCGCCGCCGTGAGGCAGCAGGGCGAGTGCCAGCACCGTGCTGACGATCGCGGAACGGGACTTGGCAACCACCTTTGCGCGTGTTAAATAAACACCATTCATTTACGAGATTCTCCGATGAGCGGTCAATTTCACCTGTTGCGGGAAAGGCGCTTCGGACCTTTTTTCCTGACCCAGTTTTTCGGTGCTTTCAATGACAATGTGTACAAGAATGCGCTGATCATCCTGATCGCGTTCCAACTGGGTGACCCGGCGACCAGCAACACTCTGATCAATCTCGCGGCCGCTTTGTTCATTCTGCCGTTCTTCCTGTTTTCCGCCACGGCCGGTCAGGTTGCTGACAAGTTCGAAAAATCCATGCTGATCCGGCGCATCAAGCTGCTCGAGATCGCCATCATGCTGGTGGCTGCCTTCGCCCTGTTCAGCCGCAATATCGCCCTGCTGCTGGCCCTGTTGTTCCTGATGGGTACGCAGTCCTCGCTGTTCGGCCCGGTCAAGTACGGCATCCTGCCGCAACACCTGAAAACCGAAGAGCTGGTGGGTGGCAATGGCATGGTCGAGATGGGCACCTTCGTGGCTATCCTGATCGGTACCCTGCTGGGCGGACTGCTCATCGGCATACCCGAGACCGGTCCGCAGTGGGTCGCCCTGGCGGTGGTCGGCGTGGCGCTGGCGGGCTATCTCGCCAGCCGTGCCATCCCGGCGGCGGCGCCGGAAGCGCCGGACCTGAGCCTCAACCTGAATCCCTTGACCGAGACCTGGGCCAACCTGCGCTTCCTGCGCAGCGACCGCACCGTGTTCCTGGCCTGCCTGGGGGTGTCCTGGTTCTGGTATTTCGGCGCCATCTACCTGACGCAGTTGCCGAATTACACCCGCCTGACACTGGGTGGCAACGAGCAGGTCGTGACCCTGCTGCTCACGCTGTTTTCAGTCGGCGTTGGTGTGGGCTCGCTGGCCTGCGAGCGCTTGTCCGGGCACAAGGTGGAGATCGGTCTGGTGCCGCTGGGGTCGATCGGTCTGACGGTCTTCGCGATGGACATGTATTTCGCCGCCGGCGCCGGCAATGGCCCCGTGACTGGCGATCTGCTGGGCGCGGCCGCGCTGCTGGAGCAACCCGGGACCTGGCGGGTGTTGACCGACGTCGTTCTGCTGGGGGTTTTCGGCGGCCTGTACATCGTGCCCCTGTACGCCATGATCCAGACCCGCGCGGCGCCTGCCCATCGTTCGCGGGTCATCGCCGGCAACAACATCCTCAATGCCCTGCTAATGGTGCTGTCTGCCGTGGTGGCGGCGGGCTCGCTGGCTGCGGGCCTGAGCATCCCGGAACTGTTCCTGGTCACGGCGCTGATGAATCTCGCCGTCGCCGTGTTCATCTACTCACTGGTTCCCGAGTTTCTGGTCCGTTTCCTGGTCTGGATTCTGATCCACACCGTCTATCGCCTGAACAAGACCGGCATGGAGCGGATTCCGGAGGAGGGGCCGGCGCTGCTGGTCTGCAATCATGTCAGTTTTGTCGATGCCCTGATCCTCGGCGGCTGCGTGCGCCGGCCGGTGCGCTTCGTGATGTACCACAGGATTTTCGACATTCCCGTGCTCAGCTGGCTGTTTCGCACGGTCAAGGCGATCCCGATCGCGCCGGCGCGAGAAGATGCCGAGCTGCTGGCCCGGGCCATGGACACGATTGACGCCGAACTGGAGGCCGGTCATCTGGTGTGCATTTTCCCCGAGGGCGGGCTCAGTGCCGATGGCGAGATCGGCGAGTTCAAGGGGGGAGTGGACCGTATCCTGTCCCGGCGGGCCGTGCCGGTCGTCCCGATGGCCTTGTCCGGCCTGTGGGGCAGTTTCTTCTCTCGTGCCCGTGGCGCCGCCATGTCCAGCCTGCCGCGGCGCTTCTGGTCACGTATCGAACTGGCGGTCGGCCAGCCTCTGAGCGCCGGGCAGGCCAGCGCCAAGCGCCTGCGCGAGGCAGTGGCCGCGTTGCGAAGCCGTGCCTGATGGGGCGGCGCAATGAACACAGCCGCGAGCAGCAGCGTGACATGGCCATCGCGGCGGCGGAGCGGCTGATCGTCTGCGAGGGCACGAGCGGCTTTTCCATGCGCAAGGTGGCTCAGGACATCGGCTACACGGTGGGTCAGCTCTACCTGCTGTTCCGCAACCAGGATGATCTGTTTCTGGCCCTTAACGAGCGCACTGCCGATGCGATCC
This sequence comes from Oceanococcus sp., assembly GCA_041632255.1. Taxonomy (GTDB): domain Bacteria; phylum Pseudomonadota; class Gammaproteobacteria; order Nevskiales; family Oceanococcaceae; genus Oceanococcus. The sequence goes on from JBFKIN010000041.1 coordinate 12,724, forward strand.
ATTCGGCCCTGCGTGAGGCCACCGAGCCGGTCACGGACAGTGCCGAGGCCATCCGGCTCGCGGCGCGGGCTTATATCGCTTTTGCCCAGGCTCACCCGAATCGCTGGCACCTGCTGTTCCGCAACCAGGATGATCTGTTTCTGGCCCTTAACGAGCGCACTGCCGATGCGATCCATTCGGCCCTGCGTGAGGCCACCGAGCCGGTCA